>JAGDDO010000169.1 GCA_017848205.1 Oscillospiraceae bacterium
AACACCTTCGTAGCACTTTGAAACATATATCTGTACGTCGTCGTACTTGCCTGAATCCTTTGTGCCTATCGTAAGTTCGTGGTCTGAATGGAACGCGTCATCTACAGTTGCGATGCTGAATACACCGCCTGTGATCGTCATGCTGCCGCCGCAGTGAAGAGCATCGTCGGAAGAATCCACAGTAACAGTACCTCCGCTGATGATGATGTCTCCGCCCGACTGCCATGTGGTGCCTGCTTCGTCATAAATACCGACTGCCTTGATGCCCTTTGCAGAAACATCAGTCTTGTTGGCATTGCCGTCCATACCCATGCCGCCTCTGCCGCCCCACGGATTAGTGGTTTCGCCTGTCTGCGATCCGGAAGCAGTGTATGTGCTGCCCTCATATGTCTTTACAGTAAGGTCACCGCCGTTCATTGTGAACGTCTGCTCAGCCTGTATTCCGTCAGCATATGCAGTTACATTTACAGTACCTCCGTTGATGATGACCTTGCCTTTGCCTTCTTCAGAACCGTTTGTAGCTCTGATGCCGTCACCTTCCGTGCTGTTTACTGTAACGGCAAGATCTGTGAATTCAGTATCGTCAGAGTCGCCGATCTTAACGCTGTCCTTGCCTCTGATACCGTCATCCACTGCATTTACTGTAACTGTACCGTTGAAAATCTTTACTGAATCCTTGCTTACTATACCGTCTGTGCAGTTACCGTTTACTGTAAGGCTGCCCTTTCCCTTGATCTTAAGGTCATCCTTTGAATAGATGGCACCGCTTGATCCGTCGGCATTGGTATATTCCTTACTGTCCGAAATTACGTTTTCGGTACCCTTCTTAAGCTTTATCACACACTCATCAGCAACCGATGCCACATAAACAGGTGATGTGGTCTTCGATGTGATCTCTGCGCCTTCAAGTGAAAGTTCAACAACGCCTTCCGGATATGCTGTCTTGTCAACGTCAACGATGATCTGACCGTCATCAAGTTTACCGCTTATTGCATATGTACCAGGCTCACTTATTGTAATTATACTTCCTTCGACCTTAACTCCGCTTCCTTCAGCAGTCGCTGAATTACCGTTAAGTACAATAGTCTTTGTTTCTCCGGCCGGATCTGCAGCAGGATCTGATGTTGGGTCAACTGCCGGATCTGCAGAAGGTTCTGCACCTGGTTCTGTCGCCGGATCTGTTCCGTCGCCCCTGAGCTTTCCTGTTAAAAGTACAGCATCGATGATGTTTACTTTTCCGTCACTGTTTAAGTCAGCGTTTTCCTTAACGATCTTAACGTCATTGCCCAAAAGATATTTTGTCATTGTCAGAAGATCGGATGAGTTTACGCTCTCGTCACCGTTCACATCACCTGATACCGCTTCTGTCTTCGCCTCTTCGGCTGCGTTTGCTTCTGTTCCGTAAAATGCGGCACCTGTGTAGGATCCTGCAATAACAAGTGAAAGTATACCGCTTAAAATTGTTCTTGTATTCTTCTGTCTGTTCATTAGCCTAACCTCTTTCCAGTACATTACTTCATACGTATCATGTTCTGCCCGGCAAAAGATCCGAACCGGATCTTTGTCGCCGTGCGCCCGTCAAAAAAAGAACGATCCGTTTTTTCAATTTGTATCTTGCGGTTATGTCGCCATTTTTTGCTGAATTTCTTTTTACAGCTTCATTATAACTTCGGTTTATGTCTTTTTTGTTTCTTATAAGTAAAAGGCAGCAGAAATCTGTGTGAAAACAAATTTCATTTATGAAAACGATTAATACTATTTTAATGTTTATTCTTTTTGAAAAACTGTACTTATCAGATTTTGCGGTTTTTACGTCATATTTTGCCGAATTTCTTAAGAAAAAAAACACAATCAGGTTACCTTCTGTGTCTTTTTTGAGTCTTTAATGTTAAATTAAACAGAAATTCGCGTGAAATCATATTTCATTTATGCATTTAGCCCGTATTATAATAGTATAGATCCGCAAATATTCTTAAAAGCTTTAAGATTATTTTAAGATAAATATTTTAGAATATAATTGTCAAAAGGGAACGGGATTCCGGGATTACAACGATTACAACATTTTACAGGATAAGGATGTGATTCTATGGCAATCAGTACTTTCAAGAGGCAGGAGATCAAATTCATTCTGGACGAAAATCAGTTTCATGCTCTCAGCTCCGTTTTAGGTGAGTACATGAACTTCGATGAATACTGCGTAGGCGGCAAGGAATACGGTATCTATAATGTATACTATGATACGCCGGACAACTACCTTATACGTGAATCTCTTGAAAAGCCATACTACAAGGAAAAGATCAGACTCCGCAGCTACGCATCACCTGCAAAGGACGACGATATGGTATTCCTTGAGATCAAGAAGAAGATCGGCGGAATCGTAACCAAGAGAAGGATCTCACTTACGCTCGGACAGGCAAATGCATTCCTTCTTGAAGGTAAGCTTCCGGAATTAACAACAACAGGTTCAAAGGCATATATACAGCATCAGGTGCTCAACGAACTCGTTGTATTCTTAAAGAACTATCCGGTTGAGCCGAAACAGTATATCAGCTACCAGAGATCAGCCTACTTCGGCAAGGATGATTCCAGCTTCAGACTTACATTTGACCGTGCGATAACTCAGAGAAGATTCGACGTAAGTCTCGACAAGCCGAACTACGGCGTACAGCTGCTCGCTCCGGGTCAGTATCTCATGGAGATCAAGATCGGCGCTTCAATGCCAATGTGGCTTTCTGAAAAACTCGCAGAACTCGGAATTTACAAAACAAGTTTCTCAAAATACGGACGTGCTTTCAAATCATTCGTAACAGAAACTCACTAAAGCTTTACTCCGGAAAGCTCTGCCTGCAGAAAAATGATCCGCCGGACCTCAGCTTTCCATAATACTGAAAGGATAATTTACAATGTTTAATTCAATATTCCAGGATTCAGAACTCGCTCTGAACACATTTCTCATGGCGACTCTCAGCGCAGTCGCAGCAGGCTTTATAATCAGCCTCATCTATCTCATCACAAACAAAAAGGAAGGCTACTCACAGAGCTATGTATGGACCATCATCATGCTCCCTCCTATCGTAGCCATCGTAATAGCAACCATCGGAAACAACGTGGCAAGCTCACTCAGTCTTGCAGGTGCCTTCACTCTTGTACGTTTCAGAAGTGCTCCTGGTGATCCGAAACAGATCGCTTACGTATTCTACGCAACAGCAACAGGTCTTATCTGCGGTCTCGGATATATCGGCTACGCATTTATCTTCCTTGCAATAATCGCTGCCATCATCACCATTCTTCACAAGACAAAGTTCGGTGCTCCGGCTACAAGCAGCATGACACTCAAGATCTCAATTCCTGAAAACCTCAACTACGTAGGTCTCTTCGACAAGGTGCTTGATAAGTACTCAGTTGACTGGAGACTCAAGAGAGTAAAGACTACTGAATTCGGTACACTCTTTGAACTCATCTACAGCATTGAAATGAACAACAGTGCAAACCAGAAGGCTTTCATCGACGAGATCAGAACCCTTAACGGAAACCTCAACGTAACACTTGTTCTCTACAAGTACGACGACAAGGTATACGCACAGTAAGCTTTTTCATCTCCTTAAAATACATCAGTCCCCGCTCAGAAGCTGACAAATGCTGACCGGGGACTTTTCATATATGCACTATGCACAATAGCCAAATATCATCTTGAATTTTTTTATGAAAATGCACTTGTATTATCACGCCTTTTAGTATATAATATACATATCAGTTCTCGATGGTTCTTAAAAGATAAGAACTACGGATCTGAAGAGTTATGAAAGGACGGGGTAAATATGATGGACATTAATGTAGCATCTGATCTTTCAGGGGAAGAAATCAGAATCGTAGAAAAAATCATGGATTACGTCGAAACACACAAAAAGCATCTTGTACTCGACGGAGCCGAAAAA
>JAGDDO010000170.1 GCA_017848205.1 Oscillospiraceae bacterium
CCTCATCTATGGAAGTATACTCGTAATTCTCGCCGTTAAAATCAAAATAGAACACCGGATAGGATCGCCATGCATCCTCATTGCCTTCTTCAAGCCTTTCGACAGCAAGTCCGTCAAACAGTTCTTTCTTTCCTTCCCAGTAAGCTCTCATCGTGGAAAGAAGCAGACTTTTTCCGAATCTTCTCGGTCTGCTTAAAAAATAGCATTTTCCATTGTGTGCTAAATTATAAATATATTCTGTTTTATCAACATAAACGTAACCGTCACCACGCAAACCTTCAAAATCCTGAAGTCCGATAGGCAGTTTCCTGCTCATGCATATTCACTCCTTCCATGTGATTTTCATCGTAAATCAACGTTTTTTCCATCATTAATTATCATTATATCATCTTTTATTTTGTCTTACAAGTTCATTTGCTGAAGCAGACGATATCTGAAAAATCTATTGACATCTTCATCAAAAAGAAGTACAATAGAAGTATTGCATTTATTTATTTTAGTAGATGAAAAATTATGGTTTTCATCTGCTATTAGCCGATATGCAGGGAGCAAACGTAGTTTGCGGATCTGCAAGGCAATATAAATAATTCAGATGCATCAACAATTACTTTCGCTTGCTAAAGCGATTAAATTAAACGCTGTCCGTGGTCAAAATATATTATTTTAATCTTACAGATACGCATAAATTTCTTAAAATTTATATATAATACACAACTTTATATATTTTCTCATTTTTAATTTATATAATTTTATATATCTACATTTTTTGAAAATTTTTAAAGAAAAATTCTGACTTCAGTATGCTCTGAAAAAGTCAGCCGGAGTGCAGGTCAGGATCTTTCTTCGTACACGGTACGGTTTAAAACTGAATATTTTTGACTTTTACAGGTAAGCGTTTTACGAAAACAATCTTAATATTTACCGGTGAAAGGAGGAAATAATTTTTCCATGAGCATACCAATAGTTATTATTATTGCTATTATTGCTTGTGCGGCCGGTGCTGCAGCCGGAGCATATCTTTACGGAAAGCAGAGTTTCCAGAAAGGTATCCTTTACAGACAGCAGCAGGCTGAAGCGGCTATAGGCTCAGCTGAACAGGAAGCGGACAAGATCAGACGTGAAGCTTCCAGAATGATCGAAAGTGCCAGAGCGGAAAGCGAAAACTGCAAAAGAGCAGCTCTCGTAGAAGCCAAGGACGAGATCTACAAGCTCAAAAACGAAGCTGACAAGGAGATCAAGGAACGCAGAAGCGAGATCTCACGTCAGGAACGCAGGATCCAGCAGAAGGAAGAAAACCTCGACAAGAAGAACGACAACCTTGAACGTAAGGAAGAACTCCTTCAGAGCAAGATCAAATCAGCTGAAGAAAAGCTTAACGAAGCTGAATCTATCAAGAAAAGCCAGATGGACATTCTTGAAAAGATTTCAGAATTCACCCGCGAGCAGGCTAAGGACTATATTATTTCACAGCTTGAAACAGAACTTGTTCATGAAAAAGCACTCAAGATATCTGCCTATGAACAGCAGATAAAGGACTGCTGCGATGAAAAGGCAAGAAGCCTTATCTCACTTGCTATCGCAAAGTGTGCGGCAGACCAGGTTTCAGAATCATCCATCTCAGTTGTAGCACTTCCTAACGACGAGATGAAGGGCCGTATTATCGGCCGTGAGGGACGTAACATAAGAACACTTGAAACTCTTACAGGTGTTGACCTTATAATCGACGATACTCCGGAAGCTATCACACTTTCATGTTTCGACCAGGTAAGACGTGAAGTCGCAAGAATAGCTCTTGAAAAACTTATCTCAGACGGCAGAATCCATCCTACAAGAATTGAAGAAATGGTGGACAAGGCAAGACGTGAGGTTGAACACAAGATCAAGCAGGAAGGTGAACGTGCTCTTCTCGAAACAAACGTTCACAACATCAACCACGAACTTGTAAAGCTTATCGGACGACTCAAGTTCCGTACAAGCTATCGTCAGAACGTTCTCAATCACTCAATCGAAGTCGCACAGCTCGCAGGCATTCTTGCTTCAGAGCTCGGCGTTGACGCAAACATAGCAAGACGTGCAGGTCTTCTCCACGATATCGGTAAGGCTCTTACCTCCGAGATCGAAGGCTCACACGTACAGATCGGTGTGGATGTATGTAAGAAGTACAAGGAAAGTGCTGAAGTTATCCACGCTGTTGAAGCTCACCACAACGACGTTGAACCGCAGACAGTTATCGCATGTATCGTACAGGCTGCAGACGCTATATCAGCTGCAAGACCTGCTGCAAGATGTGAAAACTACGAAAGCTACATCAAGAGACTTGAAAAGCTCGAAGAGATCTGCTCATCCTACGACGGAGTTGAAAAGTGCTTCGCAGTACAGGCCGGCCGTGAAGTTCGTATCATGGTTCTTCCTGAAGTCATCAACGACGAAAAGATGGTTCTTGTTGCAAGAGACATCGTTAAGCGTATTGAAGATGAAATGGAATATCCGGGACAGATCAAGGTCAACCTCATCCGCGAAAGCAGAGCGATCGAATACGCAAAATAAGATCCTTCGTTACCCTACTCAGAACCGAGTAGGGTAACTCTTTATAAAGGCAAATTTTGTGAAAGGAATTTATTCATATGGCTAAAACACATAAAACCATATTCGGAACCACTGAAAAGTCGAACTTTATCCTGAACATGACAAACGACCAGTTCAACAAGCTGGCATCTGTGCTCTTCACGATCGGGTTCTCGCTGATCTTTGTTCTGTCGGCTGTAACAGAGCTTATGTCAAAAGGAAAGATCACCGTAGCAACATATGACTGGAAGATCGTGCCTTCAGTTTCTCTTGGCATCACAGGTATTCTTGCGATAAGTATTTTCATCATTGCATTAATAAAGCAGACACTGAACAAAAAACAGATCGTTGCCTCGGTCATTACACTTGTACTTGCGGTATGTCTGTATATCTCATATGTAAATGCCGTTACAACAGTACAGGACTACACAGCGTTTCTCGGTTTCCGTTACGGCAGATATGAAGGTCTTATGGTATACTTAAGCTACCTGTTCATATTTCTCGGAAGCATGACAATAAACAGGGAAAGTACGGTAAGAAATATTTTTCGTGTGTTCTCTGTGATCACTGTTCTTCAGAGTATATGGTCAGGACTTCAGTTCATCCCTTCATTCCCTTCATTCTACTACAAGGTCCCGTACATAATGCAGCCGGTAATGCTTCCAAGCGGCACAACAGGAAGCCCGGCATATCTTGCTACTTTCATGGCATGCGGACTTGCGATAGCTGTTTTTTCAGTACCGAATGACAGTAACAGATTCTTCTCATACATCCATAAAGCTGCCGTTCTCGGTTCGGCATTTTTCCTCACAAAAACACAGACTCTTCTCGGATACATAAGCATTACAGTGATCGTCGCTGCCGCTCTTGCTGATCACTTAAGGAACAGAAAATCAGAAAAAAAGAACAGTTCACCGCTCGTATTCCTGTTCACAGGTCTTGCAGCAGCCGCAGCGCTGATCATAATAAAAGGTTTTGCCGTTTACGACGGTGAAGTAATCTGGCAGGACGGATGTTCAAGACTCGGTGCTTTCGGTCAGTATTCATCAAGTATTGAAGGTGCCATAAACATTCACAGTTTAAGTGAAGTTTATCCTTACCTCTGGGGAAAAGCATACGAAATAATAAAGCAGTTCCCGGTAACAGGCATCGGCCCTGACGCTTTCATATTCTCACAGAGAAAAGGCTCGTTCAATGACGTTCCGCTGTCAGTTGACCGTCCGTACAGCGAATACCTCTACTACGCAGCAACTTTCGGTATTCCGGCCGCTGTTTCACTTGCAGCCGCTTTCTTCTGCTCTGCAGCAAACGGCGTTGTTTCGGCAGCAAAGAACAGAAGCTGGGTATTCAGAGCACCTGCTGTTATAGCAGTACTCTACACAGCATCAGCTGTCATCACCAACAGCACGGCAACAGTAACACCATTCATCTGGTTCCTGCTCGGCACATGCTGCTGCACACTTAAAGATAACGAAAAAGCGTGATCACGCAGAACATAAGATAACACCGCTCCTTCAATGACAGGAGCGGTGCTTTTTTCGTTTTACAAGTGCATATCAGCTAATACAAGACGACAATTTTCTGATAATAATACCGTTGATTTTTGTTCAACTTTGTGATATAATTTAATTTACAGAAAGACGGATACTGCGTCAGATGACCCTCTGCGCAGTCCTGGGGAAAGAGGGATTAAACAATGAAATTCAGAATACTGTTAAATTCCAAGCACAACAGTGTCATAAGTGATTTTTTCAAACAGACATCGCAGGCCTTTGACTGCCTCAGCACATCGGACTGCCTTGACGATATAGCTAACCACTTCAAGCTTTTCAAACCGGAGGCATATATATATTTCACTGAAGGAGCACAGTGTGGCCCGCTTGTCACACAGATGAGAGCTCTGAAAAGCAGCCACGACTTCGGAACTGTTCCGATAATCGTCATCGGAGACGCCACCGCATGTACCATGCTCGAAAGACTTCCGCAGAAGCCTGATCTGATCCTGAATTCAGACACCGCCACGGATGTAATGATAGCTGAGATCGTTAAAATTGTAAAAGCCAGAAAAGCATCTGCTCCTGTTCAGACGAGACAGACTGCCTCATCATTCTCAGGACCACGCCCGATCTCGGTAATATCAACACCAAAGGTCGTACAGCCGGTTCCTGTGTCAAAACCTGAACCTGTGCCGGCACCTGAACCGAAACCAGAAACTGTCGCGGAGAAAGCTGCGGAACCGAAAACAGAAGCGCCTAAAATACCACCGGAAAAGATCATCGATGAACCTAACGTAAAGAACTCAAAGGCAAACATTCTTGTTATCGACGATGACAAGAACATTCTGCGTCTTATCAAGAGTGCCTGCAGCGAGTTTTTCAATATCACAACGATGCTCAACGCAGATCTCATAGACAAGTACTTTGAGACCAAGACCGTCGACCTTATACTTCTCGATTACGAAATGCCGGGAGAAAACGGTCCTCAGGTATTTCAGCGTCTCAGAAAAATTCCGAACGCAGCCACAACACCGATAGTTTTCCTGACAGGTGTTTCAGACAGAAAGAAAATACAGGAGGTAATGTCATTAAAACCTCAGGGGTATGTACTGAAGCCTATCAACATGGAAAAACTGTTTTCGAGCATATACAGTCTCATAAGATAAGCAAGGGAAAGGGGATTATTGATAATGGAAGCGGAAAATGTTTATCTTACCGATATTATAGACCTGGATGTACTGCAGAAGATCCAGAACGCGTTTTCTTCGATGACTGACATGGCGTGCATCATAACCGATGCATACGGCGTAGCTGTCACAAGCGGGTCGAACTTCTGTGATTTCTGTTCAAGATTCACGCGTGTTTCACCCGAAGGCGCCAGAAGATGCGAGGAATGCGACAAGCGTGGTGCAGAAATGGCAATAGAAAACAAAGGGGTATGCACATATTTCTGCCACGCCGGACTTATAGAATTCGCCGCACCGATCATGGCAAACGGCCAGATGGTCGGCAGCATTGTCGGAGGCCAGATCCTTTCAGCGCCTCCTGATCTGAATGCTTTCACTGAAAAAGCAAAAGAACTGGGAATAGACCCGGATGACTATACACACGAAGCAAAGAAAGTGCGTATTATTGCACAGGAAGAGATCGACAAGGCCGCACTGTCACTGAACAGTCTTGCTGAAGTACTGAGCACCGTTGCAACGAACAACTTCAACATGCTCGCAAACAGCGCTGAAGTCGAGAAAAGTGCAAAGCTCAAATCCGACTTCCTTGCTAACATGAGCCACGAGATCCGTACTCCTATGAATGCCGTACTCGGTATGGCTGAAATGGCTCTCCGTGAAGAGATGTCCCCTACTGCGCGTGACTTCATCCACCAGATACGTGCTTCAGGAAAGAATCTTCTCACCATCATCAACGACATTCTCGACTTCTCCAAGATCGAATCCGGAAAAATGGAGATCATCGAGGTACCGTATGAACCGCTTTCAATGATCAACGATATTGCAAGTATGGTAAACAGCCGTATCGGTGACAAGAACATCGAATTCACCGTCGACGCTCCGCCTGAAATACCGCACAAGCTTTTCGGCGACAATGTAAGAATTCAGCAGATCCTTATCAATCTTCTTACAAACGCCGTTAAGTTCACAAAGCAGGGTCAGGTCCAGCTCCGACTTAAATTCAGAAAAAAGAATGAAAACGAAGGAACGCTCAAGGCGCTCGTAATGGATACCGGTATGGGTATCAAGGAAGAAAACCTCGACAAGATCTTCGAATCGTTCCAGCAGGTAGACAGCAAGCGTAACAGAAACATCGAAGGTACCGGTCTCGGCCTTGCCATCACACAGCAGCTCCTCACACTCATGGGCGGCTTTATCGACGTTGAAAGTGAATACAACGTAGGAAGTACCTTCGCTATAATCATACCGCAGAAGATCGTCAGCAAGGAGCCATCAGTGCCTAAGTCTGACAAAACGGTATCAGCTGCAGTCATCTCGCAGAACATGTACATATGCATGCAGCTTGTAAAGGATCTGTCACGTCTCAACGCCACCTACGCAGTCCTTGAAAAGGAAAACTACATGGATGCCCTTGACTTTGATTTCCTGTTCATTGAAGAAAATCTTTTCACCAAGGAGATCCAGACATTCGTTACAAACAACCAGAAGCTTCAGTGTATCGTAATTGAAAACCGAAAGAGTCTCAAGCGTTTCAACGTTGTAAATATACGTACAATAAGAAAGCCTATCTACGTGCTTTCACTGTACTCGATACTCGGTATCGGTGAAGACTACGCTGCATTTGCAGACTTCATGGATGACGACTTCCCGTTCACCGCACCGGATGCACAGATCCTCATCGTAGACGACAACACCATCAACCTTACTGTTGCCGAAGGTCTTCTTGAACCGCTCAACATGAAGATAGATACCGCTACCGGCGCAAAGGATGCTATCAACAAGATAAAGGAAAAGAAATTCGACCTTATCTTCATGGACCACATGATGCCGGAAATAGACGGTGTCGAAGCAACACATATGATAAGGACCACATTCCCGGATTACGAGGATACGCCTATCATCGCACTTACAGCAAATGCCGTGGCCAACGCCAAGGATATGTTCCTAAGCGAAGGTCTGAACGACTTCGTTGCAAAGCCTATCGAAATAAAGGATATCGTTTCAAAGCTGAAGAAATGGCTGCCGCATGAAAAGATCGTCATTGCAGAAGCACAGCATGAAGAAAAGCAGGAGGATGAACTCGGTCCGTTCTACAAGGAAGTGGAAGTTGAGTCTGAGACATATCCTGATGAAAGCAGCATAGAAACCACAGCGGAAGAAAACACAGCCGAAGC
>JAGDDO010000171.1 GCA_017848205.1 Oscillospiraceae bacterium
TGACGACGGTTCAGGTGGTAATGTCAAGATTCCTCCACCACCTACCGATGTCGGTCTTTGCGGCACAGTTACTGTTGTTTCCGGCATCGGAGTTGGCAGTGGTGTTGGTCTTTCCGGTACAGTTACCGGAGGATCCGGTGATGGTACTGGCCGTGGCGGCAGTGTCTGGCTTTCTTCCGGATGCGTTGCTTCGGTAACTATTTTTTCTGTAGCAGGCGATTCTGTAATAACAGGCTGTTCTGTTACCGGTTTAGCTTCTGTTCGTACATTTTCGGCAGAAGGTGACGGTGACGGAGGTGCTGCTGTTTTCGAAGGTGATTCTGTCTGTGCAGCTTCTGTCACTTCATTGGTAACTGAATCAGAAGTATCTGAAGACTTTGATGTTTCCGGAATGGACGGTTCTGTAAAAGGTGCAGTTCCGGTACCGGCAGATACATATGAAACAGCATCTGTATCTGATGTTCCGGCTGTCGAAGCTTCGGTTGTTACCACCGTCTGTACGCTGTTATCCACTTCAAAATCATGCGGATCGCTGGTGTATCCCGGCAGATTATTTACAACTGCGATGGCAGCTGCCGATGCCGCAAAAGCGGAAACTATCAGTACGATATGACCTTTTCCTTCTTTTTTATACTCCGCCGCCTCTTCGATAAGATCATCATCGACCATCGAGACAGCATCTATAAGATCATCTCCGTTCATACCTTAACACCTCTTTTCGTCAGATACTCCTTAAGCTGTTTCCGCATTCTTGACAGGATCTTTCTGATATTGTCTTCGCTTAGTCCTGTAATGTCGGATATCTGTTCAAAGGAATCAAAGAAGAAATAACGTCTTAGAAAAACAACTCTTTTTTCCTTGCTGTGTTTTCGGAGGAAATCACTTATAAGCCCCGCAAGCTCCTTTAAATCAGATGTGTCTTCCACATCAAATGTGCCGACCGCGCTTTCGGATATCTCATCAATCGGAACCTGTGCGCTTTTCTTTCGCTTATCCGCCGTATAGTAGCGGAAGCGTTTAAGTGCAATGTTCTTTGTGATCTTTGCGAGAAATGCCGAAAGATGAGACGGTCTTTCCGGAGGCATGCTGTTCCACGCTGCAAGATACGTATCATTAAGACATTCTTCTGAATCGGAAATATCGTTTAGGATATTCCTTGCGATATACATACAGTGTTCCCTGTATTTTTTATCGGTTTCTGTAATGGCAGATTCAGAACGGAGCCAGTAGAGCTCGATTATCTTTTCATCTTCCATGTCCTGCAGTTTCACCTCTCTGTTATTCCGGATATAAAGAGAAATGCCTCAAAGCCTGTTCTGATTTTCAGAATCTTCAAAGCTTCTAAATGTCCCTTCATATACTAAGTACCCTTCCGCATTTCGTTTGTGACACTATTTTTTAAGTTTGTAGAAATTCATAAAGCAAGCATTGCCAGTTTGTTTTATTTTCACAAAAGGTACCGAACGTCAGTTTCAAATGATGCCCGATACCTTTTATTTTAAAGTGTTTATTAGTCTTCTGTAATTGTTATCTTAAATTATACTATATTCTCACGTTTATGACAACAGCAAAA
>JAGDDO010000172.1 GCA_017848205.1 Oscillospiraceae bacterium
CCACGCTTCTGACAGAGACATTTCTCTGCATATCTTTTCATCAATCAGCTGACAGATACGGCTTACAAGAAACGGATATCCACTTGTCTGATCACGGATGAGTTTAGCCATGAATGCAGTGTCCATTCCTGTATGATGATCTGCCTCGTATTCATCGAGCATACCTTTTATACCGGATTCAGAAAGGCTCATATCGATATCAAAGTCTGCTGATATATTCCACGGACTGTTTTCCTTACCGTCTTCATCTGGTCTGATCTTGCTTTTAAGATGTTTAACATCATTAACACCTGCGAGGATCACTGAATGAAACGCTGGTATCCCTTTAGTGTTTCTGCTTATATATCCATCTCTGAGCTGTGCAAGGAAATCAAGAAACACCTGATTGTTCGACGCGGAATCCACCTCATCGATCATCAATACAACAGGAACATCAGATTTCTTTATCCATCTCTTAAAGATTCTGAACAAATCGTCCATTTTTACTTTATCAGCATCAGAATCATTCAGCTTTTCAAGTGCATCAAGCACTTCATCAGGAACCGGAACATTCTCAAATTCATTTAAATCAATGATCAGTCTTGCAAGTGCCTGAGAAAATACCGCTCCGTTTCTGAATACGTCCTTGTCTATTCCCTGAAAATCAAGAAACAAAACCAGATATTCATTTTGCAGGACTTTGTAAAGTGCCGCTAAAGTCGTAGTCTTTCCATACTGACGTGCCCTGTTTACAGCAAAATATTTTTTTGCATCTACAAGTTTTTTTATTTCCTTTACTCTGTCTGAAATATCCACCATATAGTTTTCTTCCGGCGTGCATACTGCTGTTGTATTGAATACTTTCACGTGTCAGATTCTCCTTCCGTTCCGAGATTACATACACTATTAGTATATCATATTTCAGCGCAAATACCAACCTGTTTTCGTCGACATTTTTTGTGTCGGTATATATCGCGGTTTTGTCGCAGAAATGGCGGTGCCTTCGGCACGATTTAAAAAAAGTGACTGCACAAATTTATGCGCAGTCACTTTTTATTGTTACCGGCAGTAATGCTGCCGGTAATTCTATAGCACAGCCGGTCACGGCTGTACATTTTTATTTAAAATCAAGATCATACGATTTAATCCATCCGTAGTAATCGCCGTCATCTGCGTCCCAGCATTCGTACCAGAACGTTCCGTGTGAGAAGCATTTCTTTTTGGCAACGATGTTCCAGTTTCCTTCAATATGCCACTGGGTCTTCTTCGGAGCACCTTCAAGGATATAGGATGAAGTGTAACCGTAAGTATTGTCTCTGTACTCATTATAGCCGGAAACGATACCGGCAGCCGGTTCCTCCATTTCATAAACCGTTACCTTTTCATCTTCCGGTATTATGTATTTCGTGTTTACATCTGCAGGATCAAATGAAACTTTCTCATCTTTCAGAAGATTGACAAGCTCACCGTTATACATATCTATTTCATACGGATAGCTTCTTTCATCATCCGGAATTGCAAAATTTTTACCGAAAATATCAGACAGATATATTCTTTCACCGGTCTCCGGATCATACATATTAAGTGTGGTAGACGGGCCGTCGATTTTTCCGTAATCAACATACAGCACATTAAGACCAAGTTCTGTCGAAGGATAGTATGAGATTATCACTCTCGGTGTATAATTTTCATTATAGAGATTTTTACATTCTTCATCACGACGTTTTAATGCATCTTCAAATACTTTTCCGTACACTTCATTAAGTTTGGCAACCTCATCTGCAGTGTGGAAACGGGATCCTGCTACTGTGTCATGATATTCGCCGTCCTCACCCATGACGGTTTCAAAGATCCATTCATTATGCTTACGTTCATATGGAGTTTCAGTAATATCAAGGAACTGCTGATTGTCGCAGTATTCACCGATGACCATTTTATCAAAAAGCATATCGTCCCTGAATGTCACATCTGTAGCATCAGTAAAATACGGGCCATCTTCAGAGAAGAATACCTTATTCAGACTGAAACTGTCAACTTTTCCGAGCAGCCCGATAAAATCGCTTTTCTGCAAATATGAAGAGTGAATGCTTATATCGTGAGTGAGCACCTTGTTTATATCTTCTGTATATTCTTCACCGCTGTAGAAGAGATCGGAGAAGTTCTCGATTTTTTTCCTGTTTTTCAGATCATAATTCAGGTTCTTATAGAACGAATAAGTTTCATGCTGATAACCGTGACTAAGCATATATCTGTTTTTCACTGCAGTAAAACAGATATTCATATAACCGTTTATAATCGTTACATCTGCCTGAACATCAGCATTTCCGGCTTCGCTGTACACCTTATCTATTTCACGATTGATCTCACTCTGGAATTCCTTGTCCTTAAGGAAATCAATAAAATCTCGTCTGTTATCATAAACCGATGATAACGTTTTTTCAAACCCGGAATAACGGCGGTCCGGTTTATAGTCTGCCGGCTTTTCCTTTCCGGTTCCCGTTTCATTATAAGGCAGATATGATTCCGGATATTCCATGTCGTTTACAGGAACATATCCGCTTTCAAGTACGCATCTCTGACCTTCGTCAGATACTGCCCATTTTGCAAAACTGCGTGTGCTCTGCGGTGCCTTGTCGGTATAAACGATATAGGTGCTGCTGAGAAGCGGATAAGTACCGTCGGCCATTGTCTCTCTTGTCGGCTTTACACCGTCAACTGCGATAAACTTCACGTCGGAAGAGTTTTCATATATCTGTGCCGCATATGAATATACTGAATAGCCGATAGCATTTTCCGCATTGTCGTAAACCGCAAGCCCGTCCATAAGACCGCCCATCGAAACGAGAACATAATCCTTCGGAGGATCCATCAGATCATAGCCTTCCATAAATTCAGTCATATAGTTCTGGCTGCCTGAATCCTTGTTTCTCTGATAAGGAATGATCTTTTCGTCGTTCCCGCCGACTTCCTTCCAGTTTGTTATCTTGCCTGAATAGATATCCCTTATCTGATCCATGGTCAGTGATTCGACCGGATTGTTCCTGTTTACAACAAATACGAAACCTTCCTTGGCTACCGGAACAAATGTAAGCTCTCTTCCCGCTTCTTCGGCAGCCTTCTTCTGTTCCTCTGAAATCGGAACAGTAAAAATCATGTCGTTTTCACCTGAAAGAAGCATGCTGAAAGATTCATGTGTTTTATGATGTTTAACTATCTTCTTCGCATCGTTGTAGTTTAAGCCTAGCATCTTTGACTTGAATCCTGCTTCAAGCGGTATTGCAGATGTTGAACCGTCCATCTTCGGCATTCTCTGATATGACCAGATGACTGATTCTCCGAGTATGTCTTTTATAACAGTAATAAAATCAGCGCTGTTTATAACTCCGTCGCCGTTTGCATCTGCATGGTATAACTGTTCATCAGCAACTGTTTCTTTTGCAAGGAAAACCTGTTTATAGCGGATAACATCGAGTACATTGATAGTTCCGTCAGCGTTTATGTCACCGTGCATTCCCTTTTCTTCGAATTCCTTTATGATCTCTTCAGCAGTCCGTTCTTCTGCAAAATCAGCATCGGCAGCAAAAGTTTTCACTTCTCCTCCTGCCAACAGACAGTTAAATGCTAACACTGCCGAAAATGCTCCTGCAATAATACATTTTGTTTTTTCTGATCTTTTCATAATATTCTCTCCCCTGTTATTACTGTAATTTTTCATCCGGAAGATTTTCTCTTCATCTATACAGTACGGAAACGAACTGAAAGGTTACAGGATTTTTTTAAATTTCAAAAAAAATTATCAGGCGTCCCGCAGGGAACTCACATATCTGCTGTTAAACTTCGGTACGATCAAAAAAACGGAACTGCACACATTTCGTGCAGCCCCGTTTTTTCAGTTATCGGCGTGGCAATGCCGCTTAATCAAATTCAATAAGGTCGCCGTTTATCCAGCCCAGATACCTGCCGCCTTGTGAACATTCATACCACCATTCACCGTGGAACAAACAGCGTTTATCTGTTCTGATCTTTATATCCTCCCGGACGCATCCCGCTGATGAATTGATACGTGTATCACTGACGATATATATTGGTGAATAAAAATCCAGACCATTGTATTTTTCGCCCGGTACAGTACCTGTGCGCTCACTCGTCAGTTTTTCCGGAAAACTTCCCTCTTCTTCATAGACGTAAAGTTCATTCATTTGGAAATCATGCATTTCTACCCAGCCAATGTACTTACCGCCGGACCAGCACTCATACAGCCACTTTCCGTGAGACAGACATTTGTTTCGAGCCTCTGCATAACGATTGTCCAGAGGCACCACGGAACCATTCAGTTCCGAATTTGCATCCATGACTGACTCATTTGTATAGCATATAACATCCTGCGGCTGTTCCTGAGCTATAATTCTGTCCGATGCGCTTAAAATTCTGCCTCGTATCGGAGTCTCTTCAAATGAGGTGAACCTTAAACTACTGTACAGCTTATTTTCTTCTTCAGTGTTCTGTACAGTAATATCATCTTCAGATATCCAGCCGCAGTAATCACCGTTATCAGCGTTCCAGCATTCATACCATTTCTTACCGAGTGAATATACATAATTTCTGATCTCAGTCTTAACACCTTTTCCGACCGGTTCGCCCTTTTTCTCCTTATTAAATTTAACAACATAGGATTCCGGATAAACAAGAGCACTTTCTGAACTAACGTAACCGTGTCTTACCCTTGAATACTCTGAGACATCAGCATCACTTACCGGTAAATACTTCATGTTTACGTCGTTCAGGCTGAACTTCATTTCTCCGCCTGATTCTTTAGTGAATCTGTCCCAGAGCCTGAATGTACCGCTTTTCATGTCCAGCATTTCAAACCAGTACTTATCATCATACTGTTTGAAGTCATTACCGAATATATCGGAAATAAAGATCTGTTCTTTCGTATCCGGATCAAAATGGTATTCACGGTACGGCAGGCCTGATCCTGCATGCATTAAGACGCTGTATGCCCTGACATCTCCCCAGCGTTCGTTGTACTCAGGATCATATACGTCTGCATTTGTGTCCGGTCTGAGCTTGCCGGCTGTTTCCGGAAATTCCGTTGTATACAGACTGCATGCTTTCTCATACAGTGATTCAAAGGCGGAGTTTCTCTCTTCTGCTTCACTTTCAGTGTGAGACCGTGAAAAGAAGTCATAATGCAGTTTTCCGTCTTTTCCGTAAATGAAATTTTCCACCCAGCCAGGCGAATATCCCTCCGAGATCCTCACTTCAGTTTTCCATACAAAACCGTTTGAAATATCATTAACCCTTATGAAATCCCAGTTGTCATGATACTCACTTATAGCCATACTTCCGAGCAGATCATAGTGGTCATGAAGCGAGTGAAAAGGAACTACGATTATCTCGCCGGAATACGTTGCTGACTTGTCCAGAACGATATAGTCAAGGCCGAAATTCGTAATATCCCCAAGCATACCGAGATAATCCGTTCTGAGGTTTACTGACCCGTCCAGATACTCAGAAACTCTTTTATTGATAACCGGAACATATTCCTCATCCTTAAAGAAAAGGTCTGAAAAATGTTCCAGTCTCTTTCCACGTACAAGGTCGTAATTAAGCGTAATGTAGTCTTCCCGGAATGCAGACGCTCCGGATGGATATCCTGTTTTTATAAAAGCGATATTCATATATCCGTTATACATTTTGACATTCATTATCCAGTTACCTGCAAGAACGTCCCTGCCGCCAAACACTATGCTCTTAATGTCCGCATTTATCCGATCCTGAAGTTCACTGTTTTTCAGAGTATTCAGCATACATTCGCTGTACAGCAGTTCGCCTTCATGTTTTTCTTTATCTTTGGATTTGTCGGATAAAAAATAAGTCATCTGACTTAAGCCATTTACCTCACCTTTTCCCGGACCACTGTAATCTGCCGGTTTTTCAGCTCCGGTGCCCTTTGAATAATACGGCTTCTGTTCTTCCGGATATTCAATATCCTTTACCGGAATAAAACCACCCTCTGAAACAGCCGCCTGTCCTTCTGAAGACAATATCCATTCCGCAAGATCCTTTGTGCTCTGAGAAGCGCCTTCTGTGTAAACAGCCGAAACAGTGCTTACGACCGGATATGATCCGTCTTTCATGGTGCCAGCATCCGGCTTGATTCCGTCAACGGCAATGTATTTTATATCAGATGCATTTTCAAACATCTGTGCAGCATATGAATAAACTGAATATCCGAGTGCATTCTCTGCATTGTCGTAGACTGCCTGTGAATTACCGATTTTAAGAGGTTCGGCAAATTCTGCACCGTTCATGAACTCTTTAAGATATTTATGGCTGTCATAAGCTGCATTTCTCTGATACGGAAGAATTACTTCATCGTTTCCTCCGACTTCCTTCCAGTTAGTGATCTTTCCGGAGTATATATCTCTTATCTGATCACTTGTAAGTGAATCAACAGGATTATTCCTGTTGACAATGAATACAAGGCCTTCCTTTGCGACCGGAACAGAAATCAGCTTTACCCCTGCTTTTTCTGCAGCTTCCTTCTGTTCTTCCGTTACGCCTGTTGAGAAGATCATATCGTTCTCACCTGAAACAAGGCTGTCAAACGCTTCTTTATCACTGTGTTCAGAAACAAGAACACAAGCTTCCGAAAAATGCATTCCAAGCAGTTTGGCTTTAAAGCCTGCTTCGAGTGATGAATTCAGTACTGCGCCGTCCATCTTCGGCATCATCCCGTATGACCAGAGCACTGACTTTCCAAGAGCGTCGTTCATAACCGCGGCAACATCACTTTCGTCTATCGATCCGTTTCTGTTTATATCAGTGCTTCCTGACGGATCAATTCCGTTACCGTTTATGATTTTCTTCTTGTATCTCATAACGTCGAACACGTTTATTATGCCGTCACCGTTTATATCGCCGCGCATGCCTTCGTTTGTCAGAGATTCTATGAGTTTCGCCTTCTGCTGTTCCTTTTCTTCAGCTTCCCTCTTAAGTGCGGCTTCCTCTCGTTCCTTTTCCTCTTCAGCCTGCTTACGTTCAGCTTCCTTGCGTTCTTCTTCAGTCGGCACTTTTTTCTGAACAGCTTCAAATGTGAAACCATTTCTTTCTGCATATTTCTCTGCTTTGCTGCCCTTATATGCCTTTATAACGAGAGACGGATCACAGCCTTCAAACGAGTTATCCTCTATAATGCATTCTTCGGACAGTACCGTTACTTCCTTTAATTTTTTACAGCCGGCGAAAGCTTTTTCATCTATCGAGCGCACCTTTTCCGGAATCACAATTTTTTCAAGTGATTCACAGTTACCGAAGGCATCAGTGTGTATATAATAAACACCTGAACCGAGCGTAACTTCTGCAAGAGATGTGCAGTCCTTAAACACCCCTTCGTCAATTGACTCAACATGATCAGGTATCGCTATTTCTTTTAAAGAAGTACAGCCGTTAAATGTACCACTTGTGATCGAACGGAGACTGTCAGGCAGATTGATACGCTCAAGTGATGTACAGCCGTTGAATTCGCCTAAACTTATCCCATATCCTAAAACCTGCATCTGATTTCCGAGATGTATCTCTTCAAGTGCAGTACATCCAGCAAATGTGTCCTGGTAAAGTGAATCAATACTATCAGGTAAAGTGATCGTTTTAAGGCTGGTACAGTCATAAAAAGCACCATCGATACAAATAACGCTGTCCGGAATGCTGACACTTTTCAGATTTTTACATCCTCCGAAAAAGCCTTCTCCTATACCGGTTACTCCGTTTTCAATTACAGCTGTTTCAACTTTTTCTTTCCAGCCCGGATTAGAAGCGTAAACTGATAATTCAGCTGCACCGGTTCCGCTTACAGTCAGAGTTTTGGTTTCCTCATCAAATTTCCACTCTGCTTCATCAGATGATTTATTTTCACCGTCCGGATCAGAATATTCTGATATCGGATAATATTCCTCATAATAATCTTCTTCCTCAGGTTCTTCTTCAATCTCCGGTTTTTCTGTTCCTTCAAATTTAAATCCGTGCTTATCTGCAAATTCCTCTGCAGGAGTGTCATTGAAGCCTTTTATAAGGAGCGACGGATCGCAGTTATCAAATGCACTGTCTTCTATTTCACATTTATAGGAATGCAGAATGACTTCCTTTAATTCTTTGCATCCGTTAAAAAAGCCCGCTCCTATCACACCTATGCCGTCTTCAACTATCACAGTTTCCACTTCGTCGATCCATACCGGATGTGTATTGAAATGCAGATTTTCTGCAGTGCCGCTTCCGCTTACAGTCAGAGTTTTGGTTTCCGGATCATATTTCCACATTGCAGCCACACCGCATGACGCCGATAATCCGTCATCCGTCTCAGACTCTGTTATTTTTTCTTCCTGTCCTTCAGGTACAGACGCTGTAAGCGTCTCTGCCTGTTCTTCCGCAAAAGCCGGGAATGTCATTCCAGCAGTCATGATAATTGCTGTAACTGCAGCAGTGATTCGTTTCAAACTTTTCTTCTCCAATCCTGTTTACCTCTTTTCCTTCAAAATGTGCTTTTCAGACAGTTCATAATAAATTCAGAACTGTCATATGTCAATTTTGCCTTATTAATAACATATATTATATCACAGCCCACCACTTTAATCAATAAGCAGCAACAAAACCG
>JAGDDO010000173.1 GCA_017848205.1 Oscillospiraceae bacterium
AAGAGTGTCAAGCGGAACTGTATCGACCATATCGGCCAGTGAATCAAATATTCCTGCAAGGCTCTTAAGCGAATTGGCCTTCTTTGAAAGAAGCGGATAGTCAGAAGCATCACGCATAACTTCTATCGGAGAAGCTGCATTTGCAACGCATATCTCATCAAGGCACTTTATCGTAGCCTCGCCTATACCGCGCTTCGGTTCGTTCACGATTCGTCTGAAACGCATCATATCGTACGGGTTGTTGAGCACGCTTAAGTACGCAACGATATCTTTTATCTCCTTGCGGTCGTAGAACTTCATGCCGCCGTATACACGGTACGGAATGTTGTTCTGCACAAGAGCACGTTCAATTATATTTGACTGCGCATTCATTCTGTAAAGAACAGCATTGTCGCTGAATGAACCACCGGCTTTCTTGTCTGCCATTATGGCGCTGGCAACATATCTTGCTTCGTCATTTTCATCGGAAGCCTTGTACACATGAACCTTGCCGCCTTCATCACCGTCACACCAGAGTGTCTTCGGCTTTCTTCCCCTGTTGTTCTTTATCACTGAGTTTGCTGCCGCAAGAATGTTCTTTGTCGAACGGTAATTCTGTTCAAGTCTGATTACACGGCAGTTCTCGAACTGATCCTCAAAGCTCAGGATGTTTTCGATGGTAGCGCCTCTGAAACGGTAAATACTCTGGTCGTCGTCACCAACAACGCAGATGTTTCTGTACTTTGAGGAAAGAAGACTTACAAGCTTGAACTGAGCATAGTTCGTATCCTGGTATTCGTCGACCATTATGTAACGGTAACGGTTCTGATAGTGTTCAAGTATCTCAGGAAAATCTTCAAAAAGTTCAACTGTAAGCATGATGATGTCATCAAAGTCAAGGGCGTTTGCAGCCAGAAGTCTTTTCTGATACTCACGGTAGATTTTTGCATAGACTGAGTATTTGAAGTCACCTTCTGTATCCTTTATTGCCTGTTCCGGTGACATAAGCTGATCCTTTGAACTGCTTATGAAACCTGCAGCTGATTTGGCGTTGAATGCCTTGTCCGTAATACCGAGATCAGCCATGCATGCTTTAATGAGTTTCTGACTTTCGTCTGTGTCGTAGATAGTAAAGCTGCTGTTGTAGCCAAGATTTGTGATCTCACGTCTGAGTATGCGTACACATGCGGAATGGAATGTCGCTGCATTCACGTCAAGTCCTGAAGTTCCGAGCATAGCTTCAAGTCTTGTCCGAAGCTCATTTGCTGCCTTGTTCGTAAACGTAATAGCAAGTATCTTCCACGGCTCGATAGGATCCACAGCAACGATATCTCTTAAGCGGTCGTAATCGTCTGTTTTTCCGTCAGCGTAATCCTTAAGGAACTGCATGTCATCATCTGACACCGGGAATCCGGGATCTTCATTGTAAGCATTTCCGAAGCTTATCATGTTAGCGATCCTGTTGATAATAGCCGTAGTTTTTCCGCTTCCGGCACCTGCAAGAACGAGGACCGGTCCGTTTACGCAGAATACTGCTTCTCTCTGCGGATCGTTCATTCTCTCAAAATATTTCTTCAGTGCCTTCTGCTTCAGCGTGGTAAAGTTATCTGTCATTAAAACTACTCCTGTCGGTACTTTTTTTCAGCAAACGGTGCTGAAATTTCATGAAATCAGTTATAATTTATCTCTATATATATTATACCATATCCGAAGCGGTTTTCATAGAAAAAAAGTTAATAATCTTATGATACAATCTCCATTTTTATTACACACATTTACCATAACAATACTTTTTCTTAATATAAGGAATCACTGATCAGATCTGAAATACGGCTTCGCCCCGGAGCCACACGTTTATTTATGAATAAATCAGCGTTTTCCCGGACAAACAAAAGTCCCTGCGTCTGGCGACACAGGAACTTCTGTTTGTAGTATGTCAAAATAAGAATCTATCATAACTTGCTGTAAGCGGGATTTAACACCCGCTGTTGTCTCTTGTCTGTTATTCTTCAAAAAGAACGGTCATTTATTTATCTTTATGTTCTTCTTATAAATAGCAGATTTGTAGGTCATTCACCTCAATTTCTCCCTCGGTTATTTATTTTATCATTTATTGCGGAAGATTGCAATAGGTTTTGGGTGAACGGTAGGCTATAGCGTGTGAACGGTCATTTTTTCTCATAAAATAACAGAAAAGATGTATTTAAGCCATGATAAATCATTCTTCTTCAGGCGGTAATTCACCAACATTATTTCTGAGTGAAGGTTTCAGTCCGGTTTTTATTTCACGGAGAACTTTTACAGAAGGTGAAAAAAGCAGGCGGCATTTTCCGTATGTCGGATGTTCAAAATCTCCGTAGAAAGTCTGAGGCTCCTCCGAAGATGTTCCCACTGCCCAGATAATAGTTTCATCACCTGATTTTACTTCTTCCGAATATCTGCCGAATTCAGTAAAATCGCCGGTCCTTATTGTGATGAGCTTCTTTCTTCTCTTCTTGGCAAGTATCTTGTCTATGTCTATCTCGCCGTTTACTACAAGATATTCGTATTCAATATCGTAATTCGTACCGAGATAAAGTCCGCCGTAAAACGCTCCGACGCCGAGCAGTGCTCCGATTATCGCAATATGAAGCTTCATACTCAGTACAATGATCACCAGTCCGGCAACGATACCGCCGATAAGGCAGGCTGCACGCTTCAGATTGTCCGAGCCGTTATCAACTTTTTTCACTATCTGTTCTGCATAAGAATCCATTATTATTCCTCCATTGTTAGATTTTCTTCCCCACCCCCTGCCCCCTCCCGGAGGGAGGGGGGATACTGTTCTGCATTCTATTCCTTCCCCCATACGTTGGGAGGAGGATACTATTATGCATTATACTCCTTTTCCTCACAGAAGGGAGTAGGAGCATTTTACTCATTTCCCTAACGCAGGGAGAAGGCTGCTATTTCTTTAGGCAGAGAAGGATGTTATATGCTGATCCAGCCTGTATTAATTTATCTACAAATCTCATAAATCGCGTTTGCCATTATTTTAGCGTTGAGTCTCAGGCTGTCAAGGGAAACGGACTCGTCGTTGCCGTGCATGTTGTTTTCCTCGCCCGGGAATTCAGCACCGAAAGCTACGCCGCCTTCAATGTCGTGAACGTATGTTCCGCCGCCTATGGCCTTGCAGTAACCCTTGAGGCCGCTCTCCTTTTCGTATACACTGAGGAGTGTCTTTATGAAGTCACTGTTTTCATCAACGCTGTGCGGAAGGCTTGCTATGTCGGTGATAAGCTCAAATCCGCCCGGAGCGACTGTTTCTGCTATCTTCGCAATGATGTCCTCCCTGTTTCCGCATTCAGGATAACGGACATCGATCCTGAATTCAAGTACATTATCCGCAAGGTCAGCAATGCTGAGTACCTGAGTAAGATCTCCTGTTTTGTCGGACATCTTTATTCCGCATCCGCTGCCGCTGAAGTCACCGTGTACAAATGAGTTCTTTATGTTTTCAAAAGTCTTTCTTTCCTCGTCGTCGAGTTCCAGTCCGCAGAGATAATCCACAAGGCCGGTTACCGCGTTGAGTCCGTCAGCCGGTGTGGATGCATGAGCCGCAGTACCCTTGTATTCAACAAGGAAAGCTCCGTCCTTTTCAGTTACAGTAACGTTTTCCTTTTCCGGAAATGTGCTTATCCCCGTAACCACTGCATAGGCATCAGACGGAACTGCATTAGGCACCGTACCGCCGTGCATCATCTTTACATGGGAAAACTCCGCATTTTTCCTGATGCGCAGTCTGAGCATACCCTTTTCAAAATTGATGACCGGATAATCACCATCCGGTGTGAACACAAGCTCAGGCATGGACTCACGCTTCAGGTAGTATTCCATATCCGTCGAGCCGTTTTCCTCGTCGCATCCAACTATAAAACGAACGTTGTGAGTAAGATCGATACCAAGCTCCTTAAGCGCCTTCATAGCGTATAGAACCGCAATTGCCGGTCCCTTGTCTTCTATGGTACCGCGTCCGTTTATCCTTACGTCAGATATCTCACCGCCGAAAGGTTTAAAAGTCCAGTCCTTTTCCGTAACCGGAACAACGTCAAGATGGCAGAGAACACCGAGCTTTACCGGCTTTTCGTTATACTCTATTGTACCTGCGTAATTTTCAAAATTATTTG
>JAGDDO010000174.1 GCA_017848205.1 Oscillospiraceae bacterium
ATTCTTGTTACATAATCAGACAGTCCGCCGTCTTCCTGAGGTTTATATGCTGCAATTTCAGAGTATTCTTCATCGGTAACTCCGCATTCCTTTATTATTTCGAGTACATCTTTAAAGTTCTGGTTGTCAAAATCGCATGAATAGTTTTCTGTATCGATAAATTCAGAAATATTACTGTAAATGAGAGGATCTGCGATCCTGTTGTATGGTTCACCGTAAAACAAAGGTCTGGCCGCCTGCATTTCCCTAAGTTCACTGAGTTTTATATCACAATTGTCACCAGTAACTTCTTTATTGCCATAAAGCCCCTTTAATGTGAACGCCAGAGGTACAGCATACTGCCTTCCGTTTACTTTCATAGAATCAAGTATGTTTTCAAAATAATCACCGCGGTTAAAGTCTGTTCCGACTAGCAGTCCATTAATATCATCAAAGGCGTTAAACCTGATATACCGCATATAGTCAAAATCCTCTCTAAACATGACAATATCAGGGGTATTGCCTTTCATTATCTCCTTTTCAAGAACTGACAGACCTGACTTGTACAACCATGAATCACTGTTATCTTCATACTTACTGTAATCCTCAAGATGAATACGGTATTTTTCATTTGTCCTGTTGAATTCTGTGACCAGTTTTGTCATAGCAGATCCTGTGGCAACAGATGCTAAATCAATCACCCGTCGTTCCTGGACCTTTTTCAGAGTATCATCATCAACTCTTCTTAGAAGTCTCAGTCCCAGGCCGGGCTGATCAACGTAATTCTCACCGAACCTGTAATCTCCTGCTACTATCGTATTTTCATCCAGTACAACACTTTTATACGGAATATAATCAAGATCCGAATCCAGCCAGTTTACAAGTTCCTCGGTTTTATTTTCACTGATATTATATCCGTAAATGCCATCATTGAAAATAAAGCATGCATCATATTTTCCGTTGCTCTCAGACAGTCCTGATATGCGGAAATCAAATTTTGTCACTTCATCAAGTTCTCTGTCACCGAAATCTATACTGTAAACCGCTGTTCCTGACGATTGATAGTTATTCTCACAGCAATAGCATTCATCCCCGCTTCTGAAGAACCAGAAATCAGAAGAATCTGCATCTTTACGGGTCATTTTGCCTTCTGAATCTATAAAAACAAGATCCTTATATGTCTGATCAGAAAGAACGACCTGACCTTCACTGTCTGCAATAAAATCCAGATAGAAAGACTGTGCAGCGTTTCTCCCTGAACTGTTTTTATCAAGAGCGATCTTTTCCTTAACGTTCAGTTCCGGATCTGTTTTTACAAGAAAAAACGACTCAGTGTGCTTCTCAGAATCATATGAACTTACAAGTATCCAAAGATCACCGTTATCAATACTTCTTATCTTTTTCACCGCAGCATCTGCTCCGCATCCGAACTCATCCGTTTTTATCTTTTTGATAAGCTTTCCTGAAAGATCAGTCCTGCAGATGTAATACCCGGCATCAACGGTCTCCGCTATGTAACCGGAACTCGTAATTATCTGCTGTACAAATTCACCGTAATATAATCCGTTTCCATTTAATTCGATAGTTTCCTGCAGCAGCATGTCCGGAGAGATGTCAAAAGCAGAATCTTCCCTGAAATAATTGGTTATTATCTTCTCTTTATTCTCATTCTTATCTTTCTTTGTTCCGAGATATACCGCCGCTGCAGCAGCCGTTACAGCAATCAGAGCAGCGACGACTACGATCTTTATTTTCCGGCTTTTCTTTCTGACAACATCCATAACTATCGTCCTTTCTGTTCCGGAACCTGAAACGACTGGATCTTTTTTATCAGAAGTGCTCTCCATTGCTGAACTCTGCGGTGGTATTATAGCTGACAGATTTGATTCTGCCGTACCTTTATCCGTTTCAGATAATCCGAACGCTTTTCCGCTTCTTTTTATCTCAGCAGAAACAATGAAACTGTCATCGATATTTCCGAATACTCTGAACATATCTTCTCTGGTCATGGCTCGAATCCCCTTTCCGTCAGATGTTTACGCAGTTTATTCCGAAGTCTGCTCAGAATTGCTGAAACGCTGTTTTCCGTCATATCAAAGATCTTTGCAATATTTGTGACACTCTCCGCATGCCAGTATCTCAGCACAAAAATATTCCTGTTTTTATCCGGCAGCGAGGCCAGAAATTCGTTCAGGGCTTCTGCCAGTTCTTTCTCATCACTTTCCGGATCTGCTGTTCTGTCCGGCAGAAGTTCCTCCATTTCTTCAAGAACTACGTTCATCTCTCCGCCGCCTCGTTTAGTCGCCTTTCTGCTGTTATATCTGTCAAAAGCAAGATTTCTCGTTATCCTTCCGATAAATGCCGGAAAAACTGCAGGACGTGCCGGAGGTATTGCATTCCATGTTTTCAGATATGTATCGTTCACACATTCCTTTGTGTCTTCCCTGTCATTCAGAATATTCATTGCAATGGAAGTACAGAACGGTCCGTATTTTTCATCCGTTTCCTTAAGAGCGATCTCGTTTCTGTCCCAGTAATGTCTGATTATCGTTTTATCATCCAATAGTTTTTTCCTCCCTTCACTTATACTGACGGGATTTCGTCTTAAATCTTACGGTCAATTTTTATTATACCGCATATTTTTATAAAAATATACTGCAAGCACCGTCTACAAAATACCCCAGGAAAAATATTACCAAACGGCGTAAATACGCGATCGTGCCAGAAATTCATATGAAAAACTGGCGAGCACGCCACTTTTTAGTATGAATAATGTGATTTTTTCTTGAAATAGCATCGTA
>JAGDDO010000175.1 GCA_017848205.1 Oscillospiraceae bacterium
CGATGTTTTCAATCTCTTCAAGAGTCTTCGTTTTCTCCATGTACTTGTAGCCGGAATCATTTATACAGAACGTGTAGATATCATCGATTCCCGTTCCGCGTGATGAAAGTATGTTTTCACAGCTGCCGAGAAGATTCTTAAGCTTTTCATCCTCAACAGGATAAGTCTTTCCTGACGGTTCAAGATGCATCCAGCTGCCGTCCTTTTTATAGTTCGAACCTATCCTTTTCAGATGACCGCCGAGTCAGTGCGTTCCCCACGTACTGATGAATCCTTCAGAGGCAGCGATCTTTCTTACAAGATCCGCCTTGTCAGCTCCACCTGCAAGACTATCCGCCGCATCCTTCAGTTCTTCCCCGGAAGGCTCCCTTTCCAGAAGTCCCGTATAAACCGATTTTACAAATTCTGCGTCATCGACTGCTTCCGCTGCAGTCTTTTCATTCTCCGCAAATTCAAATACAAGTTCCTGAAGTGAGATCTCACCCTTCTCAAGTCTTGACGTATACTTTTCAGCTTCAGTCACATCCGGCACTGTACACCATATATTCCTGTACAGTCTGTACACGAATTTTCCTGCTTCTGTTTCCGGATCAGCAGGGTTCAGTTTATTATACTTTAATCTCATGAGATCAAGCACATTTACCGTTCCGTCTCCGTTTACGTCACAGCCCTCTGCAGGTGTCTCACCGATAAGCACAGTTCTTTTAACTGATGTTCCCGTACTCAGACCTTCATTACCGGCAGCCGATACTGTTCCTGCAGCCGATAAAAATGCTGCAGCCGAAAACAGCAGTACTGCGGTCTTTTTAATACCTTTCTTCATAAATACCTCCACAAACTGTTATTTTCCCCGTAATCCACCCCGGTGCAGTAATTTGACTTTATTATATCACAGGACAACTTTATTGTAAACAACATTTTATGCGGTTTTATTCTACTAAAAAAATATTTTCGTCGGGTAATTGAAAACACATATAATAGTATGGTATAATATATAGTATATGCATTATTATATTGTAACTGTGTAAAATTAAGAGGTGTAATTATTATATGAAAAAGGCTTATATTCTTGCGGTATGCGCTGCAGTGGCCGGAACAGTTCTTGCCGGATGCGGACCTGCCGAAGAAAATACACAAATCGGTGAACCACAGATAACTGCGGCTGAAACTGAAGAAACCACCGCAGAGGAAACAACTGCTGCCGAAACAACAGCCGCTGAAACATCGGAAACTACAGCTGAAGAAACCACAACTGCTGAAACAACAACACTTTCTGAAACTGAAGCTGTA
Source organism: Oscillospiraceae bacterium (assembly GCA_017848205.1). The sequence continues at coordinate 1,291 of JAGDDO010000175.1, forward strand.
ACTGAAGCAGAAACAACTGCAGAGGAAAAGAAGGAAGAAGAAAAGAAGGACGATCAGAATTCACAGGCTGAAAACGGAAACAGCGAACAGCCTTCTGACGGCGGCCAGGCTTCCGGTTCATTCAGTGACGACGACCTTGTTTTCAGCTTCGGAAACGCACAGGTAAAGCTTGATGAAGATCTCGCAGGCTTCATCGCTGCAAATGCTCCTGATTCTGAAACATGCGATCCGAGCTGTCTCGGAAACGGCGAAGACTGCATTTACGCCTATGCTCATTTCAAGATCAACGGCTACAGAGAAACTGCAGACGCACCTGTAAAGGCAACATCCATCGAACTTACTGATTCAGAAGTATCCACTTCCAAAGGCATAAAGAAAGGATCATCAAAAGATGACGTGATCAGAGCTTACGGAACCGGATATACCGAACAGGGCAGTATGATCAAATATGAGTCAGGTAAAAAGTCACTTACCTTCATCATGTCAGGTGATACTGTTTCAGTTATCTCCTACGACGTTGACATACTGGGCTGATAACACTATATTTCACATAACTATTGCAAAAATACCGGTTAAATGATATGATAGTTACTATAATATATCATTAAGGAAACACTGATTAAATCAGAAATCCGGAGACGGGATCTGCGGGCTTCGACCCGGTCCCCACGCTGATTTATGAATAAATCAGCTTTTCCTTAACAATCGGGTTACATGCAGGCGCTTTTTTATTTTAATTTTTTTATAAGGAGAATTATCCAATGAACTACGGCTATTTTGACCTTGAAAACAAGGAATATGTTATAACAAGACCAGACACTCCGGCTCCGTGGGTAAACTATCTCGGTTCACCTGAATACGGCGCTATCATCTCAAA
>JAGDDO010000176.1 GCA_017848205.1 Oscillospiraceae bacterium
ATCTGTAAACTAAACATAAACAGATGATTAAAGCAGGAAGTTTCATTCAACAAATTTCCTGCCTTAATTTTATTCAGCCATTTTCAGAAAACCAGTGAAAGGAAATCAGAAAAATGAATACAATCGGAATAATCGGTGCTATGCCATCGGAACTTGCAGACATCAGAAATACTCTAAAAGATGCGGAAATTAAACGTATTTCAGGATTCGATTTTTATATCAATGAAGTATCCGGTAAAAAAGTTATTAATGCATGCTGCGGTATCGCAAAGGTCAATGCTGCGTTATGTGCACAGGTGCTTATAGATAATTTCAGGCCTGATGCAGTCATCAACGCAGGTATTGCCGGTGGTATGGACAGCAGTATAAAAGTGTGTGACATAGTTGTTTCAAATGAAGTGCTCCCGCATGATCTTGACCTTCATTTTCTGAAGGATTATCCGCCTTACTGCGGAATTTTCAAAGCGGATGAAAAACTTATTGAAACAGCTGTTAATACCTGTACAAAGCAGGGTGTAAAGAGCTTTGTCGGCAGGATCGTTTCCGGTGAAGCATTTATCACTGATACAGCTGTAAAAAACGGTATCAAGGAAAAGTTCGATCCGTTTGCTGTTGATATGGAAAGTGCGGCGGTCGGACACTGCGCATATTTAAATGAAGTGCCTTTCGTAAGCGTAAGATGCATTTCTGACAATGCTGATGACGAAGGCGCTATGTCATTCGATGAATTTGAAAAGATAGCAGCCAAAAGGGTAGCAGACGTAGTTCTCGAAATGGTTGAAGTACTCTGAGGGAGGAAAATATGAAAAGCGGAATAATCAAAAAAACCACTTCATACATCATGGGTATTCCTATGAATGATGCAGATATAGATACACCGGGTCTTATCTATGACAGAATAAAGGCAAATGACGAATTTGATCTTAAGAATATTTCTTTCGATGACAAGAATATTTGTCCTATGATCACTGTCGGATACAAAGACATGGAATTTGTGGTGGATCTTAAAATAGAGCCGGTAAGTGCAATATCTCCTGACTTCATGTTCAGCCATCCTGTTCCGGATGAATGCATGAAGCAGATCAAGCAGGCGAAAGTCGGACTGACTGTTTCACTTACATTCAGTGATGATATACTTGCTTCTCATCATTTCCAGCTTAAGCTCCTTAACTGCGCAGTACCTGAACTTGCAGCAGTGGCTGACTTCAATGTAAGAAGGATCTTCTCACCGGTATGGCTTAAACAGGTGGCGGCATCGGCAGTATCACCGGGTCCGGCTTACATCTATTCAATAAACATTGCAGCTGACAGGGAAAACTCCTCTGAAGGAAATGAAAGAGCATGGATCTTTACACAGGGACTCAACCGCTGTGGATTTATGGAACTTGAAGTAATAAACGCCGAAGGAAAGAACATTGACTTTTACGCTACGGCAATCAGCATTACTGCCAACAAGGCTATAACAGAGAGAACATTCCCGGGTGAAATGGAACCGTTTGATGTTGCCTCACTTGAAGACGGAAAGAAGCTTACAACTTCATGGCGCTTCTGGAAGGGTGAAGAAGGTGTATATCCTGACGGTGTACTTGGAACAGGCAAAAGAAGGCCTAAGGCTCAGCAGCTTTTCAACGGTATTCTGTTTATCGGACCTAATGACGGCGGTGAAAAGAAACTGGCAAGAGCAAGTGATGTGACTCCGTTTTCGCTTGAAAAGGCTGTTATAGAATACTCTCCGGAAGAGTCAGAAAGAATCACTTTACTTGCACAGGAGACTATTCCTCATTTCATCAAGGGCTTTGCTGTACCGGGAGCGAAGGGCATAGTAAAGGTAAAACTGGATGCCGCTGAAGGATCAGGAAATGATGCCGAGTATGTATGGGCTGAAGTTGATACCGTAAGCGGAGAAACAGTTTACTGTACAGCAGTTCACGATGCACTTTTCTCGGAAGAAATAAAGGCAAATGAAAAATTTCAGATCGGCATAAACAAAATAGCTGACTGGCTTCTTAATATAAGAGGCAGCAGAGTGGCTCCTGACAACGCTTTTCTCGTAAAAATCAATTAAATATTATATCTACTATTGAATTTTATTTTAGTTAATGTTAAAATAATATATATGACTTTTATTATGATTATTCGAGGGAAGTGAAACAAGATTGAAAGCCAAAATGGATTCGATTACTAAGGCGGCTTCGATCATCATCGCACTCGGGGCAGATGTTTCTTCGGAAATATTCAAATATTTGCGCGATGATGAAATAGAAGAGCTGTCTATTCAGATATCAAAAATGGATTCCATTACTCCTCAGCAGTCACAGGAGATAATGAATGAATTCTATGAACAGTGCGTTCAGCAGAAGGTTATCGCCGAGGGCGGTGAGTCCTATGCCAAAGACGTTCTTCTCAAGGCGTTCGGTAAGGAAAGAGCCGGGGAAGTTATGGAGAGGATCAACAAAAACGGTCGTCAGGTCGCTTTTGAATTCCTCAAGAAAGTTGACTACAAGACAATACTCATGATGATACAGAATGAGCATCCGCAGACAATTGCTCTTGTACTTTCGTATACAGCACCGGAAGTAGCTTCAAAGATACTTGCGGAACTGCCTCCTAACCTTCAGGTCAGCGTTTTCCAGCGTATTGCTAATCTTGACCGTACTTCACCGGAAGTCATCAAGGTCGTTGAAAACATCATGCTCAAGAAGCTCGGTTCAATGGCTTCTGTGGATATGGCGGAAGTCGGCGGTATCAAGTATCTTGCCGAAGTAATGAACAACGTCGATATGAAGACGGAAAAATATATTTTCGACGAGATCAGCGGAACTACTCCGGAACTTGTCGAGGAGATCAGAAAGAGAATGTTCGTTTTCGAAGATATCACGCGTCTCGACAACATGGAGATCCAGGCGTTCATCAGAGAATGCGACACCAAGGACCTTACAATTGCACTCAAGACTGCTTCGCAGGAGATCTCCGATGCTATTTTCGGAAACATGTCGCAGCGTCAGCAGGAAACTATCAAGACAGATATGCAGTACCTGCATAACATTCGTATGAGTGACGTTGAAGAAGCTCAGCAGAGGATCATTGCAGTTATCAGAAAACTCGAGGAACAGGGTACTATCGTTATTTCAAAGGGCGAAAAGGACGCTATTATCGAGTAAATATCAAAGAAATACCAGGAACAGTG
>JAGDDO010000177.1 GCA_017848205.1 Oscillospiraceae bacterium
GTTCACTGACTGCACTGTAAGCAGATATTTCGGTTCGGTCGCCGCAAAGGCTCTTGTGATCCTTAGGCGTATCCACTTGTAAGTATTGTTTACAGTCAGCAGTCTGAACGGTTCTTCAACAAAAACTGAACTTTCATCGTTCATCTGTTCACAGCATCTGTCGTTTCTGAATAATGCAGTGAACCTGTCCCAGTCATCTTTATGAATGAAGTTTTCCATTAAATACTTAAGTCCTGATGATATGGAATCACAGTTGAAGAAACTGCCGAAACCGGAGCTGGAATAGATCTTATGGAGCCTGTCTTCTTCCGGATACATCATCATTACGATCTCGTAGGTCGAATAGACTACCTGGCTGAATTCCTGCATATCATCGGAACGGTTGTCTGAAATATGCGGGTCGTAAAGATTGATCGTGGCTGCTATCATCGTGCGGTTTCCGTAGCTTGCGATACGCTTCGCCTTGAAAGTGAAATAACCGCAGTTCATAACATTATCGATAGTCTGTATTTCATCGGTTTCGCAGACCATATCCATGAAATCGAAAAATATCTGATGAAAATTTCTTTCGTCGTCATTGATCGCAGCTTCCAGAGCTTTCTCGGAACTGAGACCAAGCTTCTGGAGAGCTTTTATATAGGCGTCGTTTATGTACAGATAATTCGCGTAAATTCCGTTGTATTCGATCAGACCGAAAGATACGCCGCTGACATATCCGCAGAGATCCTCGTCTTCCGCGAAGGAAGTACTGCTGCATCCCATAGGATTCGGACTAAGAAAATTAACACGTCCGATGGTCTCCATGTACGTTTTTTCTTCGGGTATCTCCACTCCCGCAGGACATTCAATGAAGAATTCGGCCAGATCATCAAGCGGAAGAGGTTTTGAAAAGTAATATCCCTGGAAGATCTCACAGCCTATGCTTTTCAGGAACTCAGCATCTTCCTTAGTCTCAACGCCCTCGACAAGCGCATGAATGTTGATCACCTTGGCCATGCTTATAACAGATGCCAGAATATTCTTCGAGCGCTTTCCGGTGTTGCTTAAGAAACGCATATCTATTTTAAGCACATCGAACTGATAATCCTTAAGAACATTGAGAGATGAAAATCCGCTTCCGAAGTCATCCATATAGATACTGAAGCCTGAAGCATGGAATTTATCAAAGTTCATCTTAAGCAGTTCAGGCTCGTCAAGCATAACACTTTCGGTTATCTCAATATTGATCGCATCACGCGGAACACCGCGTCGTTCGAGGACTTCCGTGATATCATTATGCATATCTCTGTGATAGAAATCTATCCTAGAAAGATTTATGGAAAACGGTACAGTACTGATGTCCTTCTCTTTAAGATAAAGATAAGCGTCACATACACGTTCAAGTATCGCAAGATCAAGCAGGTGTATAAGCTCATGCTTTTCAAGCACAGGGACAAACTCTGCCGGCGGTATTACTGTACCGTCCGGAAGGATCCATCTTGCAAGCGCCTCGCATCCGCAGACACTTCCTGTGAGAGCTCTGATCTCCGGCTGGAAATATGCTATTATCTGTTTTTCTGCCAGAGCTTTTTCGAAATTATCTAAAATAAATTTTTCATCAGTCAAACTGTACACCCCCGAAATAATCCGCTTAAAAGCGTGTGATTCCGGAGGCAGAAGCCCCAGGAACCACAATCACATATCCGTTTCCGGCAATCATGTGACCAGAAAATTTTTATACGTTCTGTTTTTTATCGTCAATGTCAACTACTGACTTGATACCTGCAGCAAGACCTGCAATTCCCTGGATCTCGCTTGGGATAATGATCTTTGTAGCTCTGCCGTCTGCAGCCTTTGCAAAAGCTTCAAGTGACTTGAGTGCGATGACCTTTTCACTCGGTGATGCGTCGTTGAGTTTTACGATACTGTCTGCAAGTGCCTGCTGTACGAGTTCGATAGCTCTTGCTTCACCGGTAGCTTCAAGGATCTTCTGTTCCCTTGCGGCATCTGCGCGGAGGATCATTGCTTCCTTTTCAGCCTGAGCCTTGAGGATCTGAGCCTGCTTTTCAGCTTCTGCGCGGAGGATCTGTGAATCCTTTTCACCTTCTGCGACGAGGACTGCTGACTTCTTTTCACCTTCAGCCTGAAGGATCTTTTCACGTCTTTCACGTTCAGCCTTCATCTGCTTTTCCATCGCATCCTGGATCTCACGAGGAGGAAGGATGTTCTTGAGTTCAACACGGTTTACCTTGATACCCCATCTGTCAGTAGCTTCGTCAAGCTTTGCTGTGATCTTGGTGTTGATGAAGTCTCTTGATGTAAGTGTGGCATCGAGTTCGAGTTCACCGATGATGTTACGGAGTGTTGTAGCTGTAAGGTTTTCAATGGCTGCCATCGGCTTTTCCACGCCGTATGCAAACTGCTTTGCATCTGTTACCTGGAAGAATACAACTGTATCTATCTGCATGGTAACGTTATCTTTGGTGATAACCGGCTGCGGCTTGAAGTCAACGACCTGTTCCTTTATGGAGATCTTCTTTGCGATCCTGTCAGCAAACGGTACTAAGAAATGGATACCTGTTGTCCATGATTCGTAGTAGGAACCGAATCTTTCGATTACGAACTCCTGTGCCTGAGGAACGATCTTGATGCATGAAATGATAATAAAGAATACAATAATGCAAATTGCGATAATTACATAAACTCCCATAGTGTTCACCTTTTCCTTTTCATTGTTTCGTTTTGTTTTTCTCTTTCTCTCATGAACTTAAGCGGTTTTTTCAACTGTAAGTCTTGCCCCGCCGACTTCAACGACTTTAACAGTCTCACCGGATTTTATCGTGCTTCCGTCTTTTGTGGATGCACTCCAGTCAATTCCCTGGACTCTTACGCGCCCGGTTCCGGCTGATGCGTCGATGTCTTCGATAACAAGTGCAGTCTTTCCAAGATCAAGTTCATGGTTTGTAGGGACAGCAGGCTTTCTGAGCTTTTTCAGTAACGGTCTCGTTATGATCAGCATGACAGCAGTAACGATCACAAAAACCGTAAGCTGTCCGACAAACGGAAGCTTAAACGAAGATGCGAAAGCTGCAAGCGCACCGACTGCAAACCAGATCGATATGAGCTGCATCGAACACAGTTCGATAACAACAGCAAGTACAAAAATCACTGCCCACAGAATCATCTGCATATCCATATACATCTCTCCTTTCTGTTTTCAGACAGTACGGAAATGCTGACTGTACAGCATTTTCTTAAAGAAACGCTGATCAGCTCGGGGTACGGTGCGAAGTCCCGCAGTCTCCCCGTAAATCAGTATTTCTTCGTATATCTGACTGCAATTATATTTTAACACAATTTGCACGGATATTCAAGTATATTTGTTAATAATCACAAAATAATTCATACAAAATGATATAATTAAGATAATTATGACCATATTCTTCCTTTACCATCTGACGAAACCGCTTTTGGGGTCAGAAAGTACAAACTGCTGGTATTTTCCGATCAACTGTGCTATACTGTTTTTATGCTCACATAATTCGAAAATGAACAGATACAAACAGAAAAACACCTTAAAGGAAACGCTGATCTATTCATAAATCGGCCTGGGGCACGGGACGAAGGTCCCGCAGTCTTCCGGTTTTATCAGTGTTTGCTTAAAAACGAAAGGAAAAACAAATGAAGGAAATCAAAGGAAAATACAACTCTGCGAAAATATTTACCGAAGTGATCGATGAAAATGCTGAAAATCAGATAAAGGAACTCTGCGACCAGCCGATGAGTGAAGGCTCAGTTATAAGGATAATGCCGGATGTTCACGCCGGCGCGGGATGTACTATAGGCACTACAATGACGATAACTGACAAGGTCGTTCCGAATCTTGTCGGTGTTGACATAGGCTGCGGAATGGAAACGGTAAAGCTTAAGGAAAAGCACATTGAAGTTCAGATGCTCGACAAGCTTATCTATGCAAAAATACCGTCAGGTTTCAATATCCGTGAAACACCGCACCGGTACTGCGAACAGATCGACCTTACGAAACTTTACTGCTATAAGCACATCAATCCGGAGCGTGCGGAACTCAGCATCGGCACGCTCGGAGGCGGCAATCATTTTATCGAGGCGGACAAGGGTGAGGACGGAAGCATGTATATCGTCATCCACTCGGGTTCCCGCCATCTTGGTGTGGAAACGGCCAAGTACTATCAGGAGGAAGCTTTCAGAAGACTGTCTGACGGAAACAAGAATGAAGCAAAGGCGCTTATTGAAAAGCTGAAAAGCGAAGGCCGTGAAAGCGAGATACAGACGGAACTTCTGAAGCTTAAAAAGGTCACCGGTCCGGATATTCCGAAGCATCTTGCCTACTGCGAGGGCGAACTTTTCGACCAGTACATCCATGACATGAAAATAGTTCAGCAGTTTGCAATGCTGAACCGTCAGGCGATGATGGATGAGATCGTAAAAGGCATGCATCTGCACGTTACTGAACAATTCACCACCATCCACAACTACATCGACACCGATACCATGATCCTCCGCAAGGGCGCAGTTTCCGCTGACAACGGACAGAAACACCTCATCCCGATCAACATGCGTGA
>JAGDDO010000178.1 GCA_017848205.1 Oscillospiraceae bacterium
CTACAAGTACAACTATGAGTCCTGCAAGAGTTGTCATCATAGCCTGTTCCTCCCTTTCTGCTCGTTTCAGAACAAGGTTGAGAACTGCTACGATTATACCCGTACCTGCTATTTTAAATATAAGATCTATATCCATTTTCAGATCACCATTATTCCTGCCATTACACCTGCAAGAACCCCTACGCTTCTGTAAAGCTTTGCTTTGGTGTGATATTCTTCGGAACGGCGCTGATAGCACTGCTGCATAAGCGACTTCTGTACGGCTATCCCACACAGCTGACCATCAATGTCACTTGCACCGAGAAGCTGTCCGAAATCAAGAAGTATCCCCTTTTCTTCCTGCGGTATATCTTTATCTGTATTAAGAAGTTCGCTCCACTGAGCATGAATATCACTTTCAGCACTGTATTCATCTGGCAGTTTATTTATGAAGCTAAGTGCAGTATAATTATCACGTTTAAGTATAGAAATAATACTGTATATATCAGTTCCGTTATTCCTTATCATGATTTCAAACAATCTGAAAACCTTGTCCGCTTCGGAACAGATATTCATTCGTTTTTTCAGATTCTCAGATCGGTTCAATCCATAAAAAGCTCCGCTGAATGCAGCCAGTAACGCTGCTATCAATCTAAATTCCATTTCTAAGTCTCCTGAATTCTCTTATTTTACCGGGATACGAAGCGCCTTTAAGAAAAACGATAGTATCGAATGAGCCGCTTTCTGTCAGGTCCGATATCTCCCTTCGCTTTATAAGTTCATCGTAATTGCTTCCGTGAGCAGTAATAATAAACTTAACGCCGCAGCCTATTCCGTTTATTATCGCTTCAGCGTCAGAAACCGACGCTATCTCATCGCAGACAATTAACTCCGGCGAAAGTGTTCGGATAGCTGATATTATGCCATCTGATCGGCTACAATTACATAGTATATCCGTCATTGCACCTACATCGTTTTGTGGTATTCCATTTTTAAGACAGGAAATCTCGTTTCGCTCATCTATAAGTACAGTCTTTCTTAAGTTTCCCGAAAGGCGGCACAGATCACGCAGCAATGTGGTCTTTCCTGAGTTGACACCGCCGCATATTATAATGTTTTTATCAAAACAGGTGGAAAATATCTCCTCTGCACATCCCTCAAGACAGCGTGATATACGAAAATTCAGTGAAGTGAATTCAGTGAGATGCGGATGCGGTGATGAAGAATAAGAACCAGAAACTCCTACACGCACTCCGTTTGCAATTACAAAATAGCCCTGCGAAAGCTGTTTGCTGCAGCTGTGAATCGAATAATGACACAGACGTTCAATAGTCTCTTTAATATCTTCGGCGGTAACAATATATACCTCCTTCTTATTATATAGAGAAGTCATTCCCCCCTTTAAACTCAGAAATAAAATCTTGTCAGAGTAAACAAAATACAATGGACCGCCTACACGAAATCTTACTTCCATTAATCCGTTCAGCTTTTCAGAAGGAATATCAAGAAGATACTTACGATGCTTTACAGGGAGATAATTTGTAATAGTTTCAAAGCTTGTACTGCCGTTCATTTTTATCACTCCTTACACTTAATACTATTCAGCTGTACAAGCGATTAGAACAAAAAAGGACGCCGAAGCGTCCAAATAAAAAAACAGCACACCGAAGTGTGCTGTAATTTTTAAGAAGATTATTCCTTTACACCACCAAGAGCAACACCAGCAATGATGAATCTTGAGAGGAATACATAAGCGATTATGATAGGAATAATTGCAAGTGCAATTGCAAGGTAAATAGCACCGTAGTCATTGAACTTATCAGATGACTGAAGAGCAGATACCATC
>JAGDDO010000179.1 GCA_017848205.1 Oscillospiraceae bacterium
AAATAAATCAGCGTTTCCTTAATCTCGCCTGTAACCGCGGGGAGTGATCATCTTGCCTGCTATTACCCTTGTTTCGGAATTACCGATATAGACCGTCGTAAACATATCTACTGATTCATCACGCAGTTCAGCGAGGGTGCAGATATAACTCTCCTCGCCGTCTCTTCCGATATTCTTCACGTATCCGCAGACCGTCTCCGGATCACGGTATTTCAGAATAATATCACATGCATTTTTAAGATGATCTGCCCTTTTTCTTGATGAAGGATTGTAAAGAACGATAACAAAGTCACCCTCAGCCGCACACCGAAGTCTTCGTTCTATCTTTTCCATTGGTGTCAGAAGATCAGAAAGACTGATTATTGCAGTGTCATGAGTAAGAGGCGAACCGAGAACGGCACCTCCGCTGAATGCTGCTGTTACACCGGGAACGACTTTTATTTCCGCATCAGGAAACTCATCAAGATACTCATAGCAAAGTGCCGCCATTCCGTAAAGTTCAGGATCACCGCTGCACACAAGAGCAACCTTGTCTGTAAGTGACCTTTCAAGAGCAAGGCGAACACGTTCGACCTCCTGCCTCATTCCGGTATCCAGATACTCCTTGTCAGGGAAAAATGGTTTTACCAGTTCCGTATAGGTCGTGTATCCGATTATAACATTACTGTCTTTCAGTGCTTTCTCTGCGGCACCGGTCATGCATTCACCGGCTCCGCTGCCAAATCCCACAACATAAAGCATTAAATCACCTTCTTTGAAAAATCAATTCTGACGGGCTTTTCTGCGACAGCCACTGTCACGCCGTTAAGTGCAGTCTTCCGTATTACGAGCTTTCCTCCGCTGCAAAGCACAGCACTTCTTTCGCATATGTTATCGACACCGGTAATGCTGCGTACAAATTCCGATGCAGTAAAATCTCCGCTTACCTTCATAAGCTCCTCTGCAGAGTAAGTCACAAGCGAAACGCCTTTACTGTGACAAAATTCAAGAAGTCCCGCCTCATCCGCCTTAAGATCAATACTTGCCGCTTCGCATATTCTCCCTGAAGAAATACCGTTTTCCGAAAACACCTTTTTTACCGCTTCGGAAATAATATCTGCCGGAGTGCCTTTTTTACATCCTATTCCGATAACTATATTCTTCGGAGGAAGATAAAGAGTGGTACTGTACGGTGAAGGAACAGATGTTTCACTGACTGCTATTCCGTATTCCGCTTCATCTGAGGCCACAAGATCATCTGGCAGCAAAACAAACGGATAATCACACTTAAAGCCGATTTTCTTGCCTTCGAGAACGGCTGCTGCTATATTTTTTGCTGCTTCAAAATCAGTGATGAGCAGATCGTTTGCCACCGCAAAACTGTCCGGTGAAAAACGTCTGCCTGTATCCGTAGCCGTTGTGATAACAGCTTCTGCACCGATTTTCTCAGCTATAAGTTCCGCAAGGGCGTTGGCTCCGCCGATATGTCCGGAAACAAGCGGAATGACATGTGTTCCCTGTTCACCGATAACTATTACTGCCGGATCAGTCTGCTTGGAAACAAGATGCGGAGCAGTCATGC
>JAGDDO010000180.1 GCA_017848205.1 Oscillospiraceae bacterium
AGAACATCTCTTCCCTTACGTACTAACTGGTTAAACGTAGGCATTATTTTTCCTCCTTCTTAAAATATTTAATATGTGATAGAGCATCACACTTATCCATTATACCACAAAATCAGCGTTTGTCAATAGTTTTAACAAAAATGGACACCTGAAAAATTCAGATGTCCTGTGGTAGCTGATTTGTTGATTATCACTGTATAAAACAGTTCTTTACGTCCGTAAAGCGGACCAGAAAGTCATTCAAACTCTGCCAGTTCCTCTTCCGTCATCTGTTCGGAGAAACAGAATGTGAATGTGGTACCTTCGCCGACTTTACTGTCTACTGTTATGTTTGCTCCGTGGCGTTCGGCGATCTCTTTTGCTATCGCAAGGCCGAGGCCGGTGCCGTTTCGGTTCTGGCCGGTGACTGTGCGGTGGAACTTTACGAAAATAAGAGGAAGTTCTTCTTCTGATATGCCGATACCTGTGTCGGTCACGGTAAGATACAGTTTTCCGTCTTCCGTATGTTCACTGACAGTGACCTTTCCGCCCTTGTCGGTGAATTTTACTGCGTTGTCGAGTATTACGATGAGCATCTGACGGAGTCGGGCGTAGTCGCCTTTTACTATATATACAGGCGAATTCTCAGTGCGTTCAAGGGAAACTCCCTTTTCGTCAGCGATTCTGCGTATGCTCCTGCACACGTCTGATACTACGTCTGATACGTTCACCGGTTCACGTTCTATACTGAAACTTTTGCTCTGGAGTCTGGAAAACTCGAGAAGATCGGTGACGAGACGCTGAAGATAGATGCTTTCATTCAGCATCTGCCGGTGATATTCCTTTTCCTGTTCCCGCTCACAGATAATACCATCACACAGGGCCTCAAGGGATCCGCGTATGACTGCGACAGGTGTTCTGAGCTCGTGAGCCACAGCTGATACAAAATTCCTGCTGGCTTCTCTTTCAGCTTCGGCATTTGCCACAGCCTCAGTGAGGCGGTTTTCAAGAAGGGTTACTTCTTCATTTTTCATTGTTTTCTGCCACCTCAAATTTATACCCCATGCCCCATACCGTCTTGATGTTCCACTTATCGTGCGGATACTCGTCAAGTTTTGCCCTGAGGCGCTTTATGTGTGAATCGACCGTACGGCAGTCGCCGTAGTAATCGTAGCCCCAGAGACTGTTGAGAAGGTTTTCCCTTGTAAACACCTTGTCCCTGTTGTCAGCCAGTGTCCAGAGTATTTCAAGTTCCTTCTTGGTAAGAGGGACCTGCTTGTCATCTATGCAGACTCTGAAATTGTCCATGTCTATTTCAAGGTTTTCGTACCTGAAATGTGCCTTGTTTCCTTCTTCGCTGTGTTCAAAATAGATCCTGCGGAGAAGGGCGCGCATTCTTGCAACCACTTCATTAGGTGAGCACGGCTTTACGATGTAGTCGTCGGCTCCGATGCCGAGGCCCATTATTTTTTCGTAGTCATCACCGTGACTTGTTACCATTATTACAGGTACATTGGAGGTCTTGCGTATTTCCCTGCACACATCATATCCGTTCAGTACAGGCATTGTTACGTCAAGGAAGACCATATCGAGTTCGTTTTTAGAAAAAATATCAAGTGCTTCTCCGCCGTCTGCGGCCACCAGTACGTTGTAGCCTTCCTTTTTAATGTATTCAGATAATACCGAGCTCATTTCGGTGCTGTCATCGGCGATCAGAACATTTGCCATTATAATTCTTCCTTTCAAAAATAAGATTTTTCCGACCTGTAAACGTTCCTTCTATGTCCATTAACTATTATAATGCATAAACCTTAAAATAATTTTAAAAAAGCTGCCTCCGGGCTTATTTTTTTTAGGATATACTGAACAAACCGGAAATACGGCTAAAATTCCTTCTTCAAGTCCCCGAAAATTTTACGCATTAGCCACATTTAAAACATAATTACATATTATAATCATAAACAACAGAGAAAACGATACCCGTAAAATCCAGACTGAAAGGGGGCTGTAGAATAGCACGATCCTTCATTTTTCCAGATACAAAAAATATATAAAAATTCTATTTTCATAAAAAATAACCGGACAGTTTTACGGGGCTGTCCGGTTATTTTTTATTTACTTAAACGAAAACCTCATGTTTTACGCAGTGACAGGCATTGAATCACTTTTACATAAGCTGTGTTTCGTTGATCATGAGTTTGAAGTCAAGGCCGAGGGTCTTGGCTGTCTTTTTGCAGAGCTGCATTCTTTCGAGGAAGATCTCGAAGTAGTCCATTACCGAGCCGAACTTTGTGTCAACTGAAAGCTTGAGCTTGATAATTGTATGTGCTTCGTTGATCTTGAGTTCCGCTTTCTTTACCGAGTAGTTTACACGGTCGTGGATGTCGAATGTTGAGCTGTCGGTGTTGCGCACTCTTCCGCGGCGTACATCTGACTTGTCGGCGATTATGAGGGCTGCGGCAACGTCATTTACCGGCTGACCTGTCTTTTCGTCGTGGTTGCCGATAGCTGTTGTGATGGTTGCTATCTCCTCAGGCGGGAAACCGAGTTCGGTGAGAATGCGGAAAGCCATTATTGCACCGCTCTGGCTGTGGTCATCACGGTTTACAAGATTTCCGATGTCGTGGAGATAACCGGCTATTTTTACAAGTTCAACTGTTCTTTCATCGTAGCCAAGAGTCTCGAGTATGTAACCGGCCTTTTCGGCAACCAGTGTTACGTGCTCGTAGCTGTGTTCGGTATAGCCCATGGCCTTGAGGGATTCGTCCGCTTTCTTTATATAAGTATTGATAGCTTCGTTTTTCTTGATATCTTTGTAGGTGATTTCTTTGTAATTCATTTTATCCTCCGTTTTTCCCTTGTTTATTTTTTCAGGCGGGGAACTGCGGGCTTTGCCCTGTGCCCCACACTAAATAATTTCGTAAATCAGCATTTTCCTGATATTTTCGTATAACAGTACTATTATATCACACAGAACGTATTTGTCAACGCCGAAATGTCAGCATTATACGTTTTCTATTCTGACGCCGAATGATATTCTGCCTATTTTCAGTACCGAACCGCTGAACAGCTCCGCTTCTCCGGTTATCTGCTCGCCGTCAACGAATGTGTGGTTGAGAGAATCGAGATCCTCGACATACACTTTTGAATTCCTGCAGAAAATACGGCAGTGTTTCTGTGAAACGCTTCTTTCGTTGTATATGACTGCATCGGCAAGTGACTGGTTTCGCCCGATGACTGACGGCTTCAGAGAAGATATTTCGATAACATGATCCTTGTCGGCGGTGTTTGTAAGTATTATTTTCTTTTCCGCACTCTCTCTGAAAAGAATTCTTGTTGACATGGAATTAAGGACTGTTCCGGCATTTCCTTCCCTTTTCCTTGCAAGAGGCACTGTATAGTTTCTTGCCGGTTCGCCGTCGTCCTTTGCAGATGCCGGCACATTTTTCCTGCGGCGTGAATTTATGAAAAAGAATGTTCCGCCGAGTATCATCAGACCAACCACGGCTGCAAGGATCATTCTCGTTCTTGCAAGCGAACGTTCCGCGGCGGCGTAGCGCTGGTCTCCGGTATCCACCTCGGATTCATACGTGACCTCGCTTTCGCCGTTTCCGAAGGTCATTGCTATTTTTTTGACTCCGCCCTCGCCGACTGCCTTTCCGTCAAGCTTTGCCTTTACAAGGCACATGACCTCGTTTCCGGAATCCTGTTCGTCATCCGGAAGCATCATTTTCATGTCGTCAGCAGATACGACTGCAGTTATTTTAAGCTTTATTCCGTCAGCTGTCACGGATTTTATCTTCATGCTTTCGTCCGGCAGTTTTACAACGGCGGAATAAATACCGTCCTCATAGCTGCCGTCTGCTATTCCCTCACCGGCTGCCTTCACCGGAACAGCACAGAACACAAGCAGAAGTGCTGACGCAAAAGCCGCAAGTTTTCTTTTCATTCTGATTCTCCTGTATGACTTTTTCTGATAACAAGTGCTTTGAGCGAATCGCTGTGCTTTACGCCCTTTCCGCACAGAAGTACAGATGGAACGTTTTCCTTTGACTTTTCAACAACAATGCTCCCCTTGTGTTCAAACACTGTTTTTTTCACAAGTGCGCTTATTTTTTCCTCGGCACTTTCAATGTTATCGGTCATGGCAGAAAGCAGTGTTGCCGCTTCCTCTGCCGCTTCGGCTTCGGCAGTGAAAAGTTTCATGATCCTGTTTCCCGCCTCATCCGGAATATCACCTGCAAGGCATGCAGTACGTGCAAACTCCGCGTCGTCGCGAAGGTTTCCGGCAAGTCTGTTAAAAGCCGAAATACACTCTTCCATGTCAGGCAGACTTACAATTATCTTTTTCATAATATCCTTTCCTCAGAAAACACTGACTCGTGAACAGATCAGCGTTTCCCTAAAACGAAAAATCCGACAGAGCACTTTTCTTCTCTTCCGTCTTCATTGCCGGATCGTCACGGAATCTTTCCGTCATTTTTCTTATGTAGTGAATCGAATCATCGAGCGATGAGCAGAATACGGCCGAGGCATCGGAATTCCAGTTCTTTTTCAGCTCACTGCCTGTGATCTCGAGTTCACGTATCAGTCTGTCAAATTTTTCGTATTTCGTCATATATGTCTCCTGCACCTGAAACGAATTTACTGCCGGCATCTTCATACTCCGCTCCTGCCTTTTCAAGCAGTTCCGCGTATCCGGCTATTATATTTCCGCACTCCTCAAGGAATTTTCTGCACTCACCGTTTTCCATGGATTCAGTTTCGGAAAGCCACTCCCTGCTGTTTTTCGCAAGACCGGCTGCGGCATTTTTCAGAGCTTCAGGCACTACCTTTATTCTGTCCATTTACGCATCTCCGTTCCCTGATTTTATCTCTTCGCTGAGTTCCGAAAGCTTCGTGTACATTCTGTCCGCACTTTTCAAAAGCAGGTCGTATCCTTCCGCTCCCTCGTAGTCAGCAAGGAGCTCTCTTATATTCCTTAGCTCAGCGAGTCTGTCATCTGTCCTTTCCGACAGTTCATTTATTCTGCGTGTCATTTTTCTGCTCCTGTATCAGCATAAGTATGCTGCCGTTTGTTACTCCGTATTTTTCAAGTCTTTCCTCAGGATCAAGAGGAAGCCTTGATCCCGACGCATAGAGAAGAAGTCCGTCATCACCAAGTATAAGGTTCGTCTTCAGCGCTCTCCGTATTTCGGAGGCTATCTTTGCTGCCGCTTCACCTGCTGTAAGACCGGTATCGAT
>JAGDDO010000016.1 GCA_017848205.1 Oscillospiraceae bacterium
AGTTTATGCGGAGAAGACAGATAAAATTGAGGAGTATATTTCAAAACTCGGCGAGAAAGATTTTAAAAATTTTGTACTGACTGAAAAAACTGAAGAACCGGAGAAAAAAGACAAGGTGACAACAGGCGATATAAATGCCGATGGAAAGATAGACATAACTGATCTTTCACTGCTTTCGCTTTATCTTATCGGTGACAGGGAATTTACCGACATTCAGAAGCAGGCTGCAGATACTGATAAGAACGGAAAGACGGAGCTTCCTGATCTTGCGACATTCAGACAGTATCTTTCAAAGGTAATCGAGTCTTTCTGATTAAATAACATCACAGACAGCAATTTTTAATCAAAAAATTGACGTTATTTTTATTGCATATAAGTTAAAAGAATAGTATACTTAAAATGTATGTGATTTTCCTCGGCTAAGCTATGAATACACTGATTTATTCATAAATCAGCGGTTCCACTTTATCAGGAGTTAAAATGAAGAATAAAGCCCGATGGTTTAAAAACCTCAGTATTAAAAATAAAGTCCAGCGTATATTTATTGTGTCAATGATCGTAATGTTCATTCTGAGTGCACTGTTTTTCATTTCAATTACAAGGATAAAACTTGCGCGTACTTTTGCAGACCGCAATACTGAAAAGGTAAATTCAGTTCAGAAAACCTATTCATCTATTATAAATAACGTAAACAATATAAGCAGAATGATAATGGTCAACGATTCAGTTCTTGAATATCTTCGTGACGACAAGCATCCACCTGATCTCCCGAAGGTAAGTGATGACGCAGTCATCGCAGTAAATGATGACGCAGTAGCTGAAAGTAACGACGCAGTCGTAGCTGAAATTTACAGAATACTCGATTCCTTTTCCGGCAGTTATTCTGTTTTTGTTCTGAAACAGTGTGTAGTACCTGTGAAGAATCCTATGAGAACGGATTCCGAGCCTGAAAGTCCTGTTGAATATGAGAGAAAAACGTTTTATGTACATAAAGCTATAGGAATCATGAAACCGGTTGCTAATAAGCTTTTCAGTGCGGACTGGTACGGACGTGCTGAAATGAATAACGGCGGAGCAATAATTATTCCTAACAACAGGGAGGCTTTCACTGCCAATACAGATATCAGCACCTTTTCATTCACAAGAGTAATAAACGACATTGACACTCAGAAACCTATCGGTCTGCTGGTAATAAATATACCGGTAAGTGAACTTGAGGAAACATATGAGGATGTTGTTGGTGATGACGGTTTTATGGCTTACTGCGATTATGACGGAACAGTTATCAGCGGTAATACAACAGACTCTGTTACAAAAGATCTTATCAGTAAACACCCGGGCATTAAAAGCCATGATTCTTACCAGACAATATCTGACGACAAAGCCATAAACAGCAGAAGACTTACTGACACAGGTTTTTATATACTCTGTTCTTCCAAAATATCGTTTTTTGATGATATTACTCAGGAACTCATAGTTCAGATAATAGGCATGTTCTTTCTTATTGTAATAATGCTAAGCTTTATCAGCCGGTACATCAACAAGTATGTTACCAGTCCTGTCACAAAGCTTTCTGAAACAATGCTGCTTGCTGAGGAAAACGGATCACCTGTTCAGTTTCAGGATTACGCTGACAGAGACGATGAGATCGGTACTCTGCAGCAGTGCTACAACGATATGGCCTCAAGAATAGACACTCTTCTTGAAGAGATAAAAGTTGAGGAAGAACAGCGGAGACACGCTGAAAGAGTCGCTGTTCAGGAACAGATGAAACCGCATTTTCTTTACAACACGCTCGATACCATCGGATGCATGGCTCTTCAGAATACGCGCGAGGAGGTCTACGATGCAGTTGAGGCTCTGGGAGTGTTCTACCGCAAGTTTCTAAGCAAGGGAAGTGAAGCTATCCCTGTAAAAGACGAGATCACCATCGTTCAGAAATATATCAAGCTTCTTAAACTCAGAAATGACACGGAATTCAATGATGAATATTTCATTGAAGACGGACTTGAAAATATGATGATCGCAAGGCTTATTCTTCAGCCGTTTGTAGAGAATTCCATTCAGCACGGTATAATACCTAAGGGAGAGCCGGGTGTTATACGTATAAGTATTTATTCCGAGAACAACAGAATGCATATCAAAGTATACGATTCCGGTATCGGCATGGAACAGTGGCAGATCGATGCACTTCTTAACGGAAATGATGAGAAGAGCTTTGGTTTCAAGAGTACAGTCAGCCGTATAAAGAGCTTTTACAAGGGTAATGCATTTGTAACTATAAACAGTAATGTAGGGGAATTCTGTGAGATAGACATTAATGTTCCGTATCACGGATAACAGTAATTAATCAAGGAGGTGACCTGATGTACAGGGTCATGATCGTGGATGATGAAAAGTCAAACCGAAGTCTGCTTAAAATGACGATCGAATGGGAGCGTCTCGGACTGGAATTCTGCGGTGAGGCGCAGGGAAGTATTGAGGCTATCAACACAATAGATGTTTTTAAACCGGACATCATGTTTGTTGATATCAAAATGCCTTATATGGACGGCATTGATCTTTCGGAAAAGATCATCAAAGAGCATCCGAAAATGAAAATAATCGTTCTTACGGCCATGTTCGAGTTTGAATATGCACGCAGATGCGTTGGTATAGGCGTAAGTGATTATCTTACCAAGCCTATTGTCAAGGAAGATGTAAACAAAACACTTGAACGGATCATCAAGGAGCTTGACGAACGCAGGCCGGAACCTGAACCGGAGGATGACGTACTGGACAGACTGACAGCTTCCGGCAGTTCAATGAACAGAATCTGCGAGTACATAAAGAAGAACTACAGTAATTCCGAGCTTAATCTTACGTATGCTGCCAATACTTTCAACTTCAACCCGAGTTATCTCAGCCGCCGGTTTAAGGAAGAGACCGGAATGAGTTTTATTGACTTTCTTACGAAGTGCCGAATGGAAAGGGCGCTTGAACTTGCAGCCAATAAGGTTCAGATGTATCTGACCGCCAAGGAAGTCGGAATTCCTGATCCTAATTATTTCAGCAAGTGTTTTAAAAAATATACAGGGAAGTCCTATACGGAGGTAACAAAGGAACTTCACGGAGGACAGTGAATGTATAAAAGAGAAAATCTTCACGTAAACATAAAAACGGCATATGCTGTGAACAATTCAGTGTCACAGCATATGCCGTTTTAGTTTTATCTGTATGAACCGTGTTTTTTCTTGAACCGGTTTTTATTTTCGTACATGTTGTTGTCAGCACGACGGAAGACATTTTCAAAGCTTTCGTCCTTTTCAGGATCGTATTCAGCCATTCCGCATGATGCAGAGTAGCGCGCCTGAGGAGAAACTGCTTTGTTGTCAGCGCTTTCATAAAAAGCATTCTGAAGTTTTTCGAACAGTTCACTTCTTTCTTTGTAGCTTATTCCTTCGAGGATGACTGCAAATTCATCTCCGCCGATCCTGTATACCCAGAACGTACCGTAAATCATGCATATGGTCTGGCAGCAGCCTTTTATATAGGCGTCTCCGGCACGGTGACCGTATCTGTCGTTGACCATTTTAAGATCGTTAAGGTCGATCATTACAACAGCAAATTCAGCTGTTTTATCTTTGATCTTCTTTGTGAGTATTTCAGCTTTCTGTTCATAAGCGGTCTTGTTGCCGACGTTTGTCAGAGGATCAATATATGCTTTCTGACTGATCTCACCGATCTGAGCGTCACGGTCCTTGATGTCACTTTCAGCTTTTTCAAGGCTGGTGATTATCTTCTGCTTGTCCTGACGGGCCACATACAGCCTGTTTATGTAATCAACTATGTGGATCTGCATAGCCTTTACTGTTTTGTATATATCATAGATCTCGTCTGAGTAACGGAAGTCCATGGAAACCACATG
The DNA here is from genome assembly GCA_017848205.1 of Oscillospiraceae bacterium. Next base: position 3,908 of record JAGDDO010000016.1, read on the forward strand.
AGCCGTTTCGTAGTTTTTATCTTCACCGGGATCAAATTTTTTCATTTCAGCTGAAAGCCGGTTGAGCGGTCTTACTATGAGTTTGCTTGAAAACAGCCATGCGCCGGTAAGCGCAAGGATAACAAGTATCAGCGTTGAAATGGTTATTATTACGAGATAGTGCTGTCGTTCATCCATAACATCGTCCATGGAAATGTCACAGCCTATCTGACAGATAACTTTTCCGTCCTCATCGAACACCGGAGCATACGCAGAAACAAGCCAGCCCCATCTTCCGTGAGTGATCGTCGGTTCGATCCTTACTGTTGAATCGACACCGTAGAATTCCTCTTCACGGTCCTCCATATAGCCTGTTGCATAGTAAAGAGCTGATTCCTCGTCATCATCGATAAGGTACATGTCCTTTACTGCATCTTTTCCTCCGAATACCACACAGTAAAGATATTTGATATCGGCCATGTGAGCGTGGTAGTTTTCCAGAAACTCAAGATTCTTTTCATAATCATCCCATATGCCGGCTTTTATGAGGTACTGCTTTACCAGTTCCTCATCCTCCTCCTTTTCAGCGAGTTCCCGGACTTTCTGGTAGTCTTCCGACTCGGCGACTTCCCTCAGCCTTGCGTAGAAACTGCTGTCAACAAGCGAGGCTACGTTATCGGCTGAGTTGTATGCAAGTCTTTTGAAATAAGAGTTGATCTGCGCAGCACTGAGGTTATAGGCAAATACTGCAGTTCCGACAGCAACAGCAATTACTGTCAGTGTAACGGAAAGGTACATTTTAGCGCTGATGGAAAAGCGCTTTTTCTGTTGTTTGGATTTATTGTTAGCAGACATACTGATTATGTCACCCCTGTCTTAAAAGTGATAATTACAGTGAACTTAAAAAATAGGGAAACGCTGATTTATCAGCCTCTGGCTATTTCGATAACAAATTTGTCATCAACGATCTTTAGCCTGAGTGTTTTAACATAACGGTTGCAGAAGTTTTCCATTTCCTTTTTGGTCGCTGTTACCTTGGTCTCTTCGTAGATCCTGTAAGTAAGATCCATCGGGTTTTCACCTAAAAGGGAAGGAATGTGTCTTTCAAGTGCAGTGAGAAGAACAGTACGCTTCAGTTCTTCGGTGTTCGCACTGCAGAAATCATCAATGGCGCAGTTGTAAATTCCGTGTTCGTCAAGAGCAGTCCTGATGTCACTGCCGCATTTTTCATACTCGAACATTACAAGGAATTTCGCATCAGGAAGGCTTTTTATAAGCCCCCAGAAATCTGAGTCGCTGGAAACTATAATGAAAGATGTTATCCCGTTTCTGTAGAAATCAGTGACCACGCTTGCGGTCATACGAACATCAACAAGAGATTTTCTGTCCGTTACACGTTCTATTTCAATATGCTCAACAGGGATCTTTATAAATTTTGAAAGCCAGTCCCATCCGTCAGTGGTATTTATGTCATCGTAAAGAGTTATTTTTTCGATCTTGGCGAGCTCATCAGGGTTAAGTCCCTTCAGAACACTGTAAAGTTTAAAAGGATTTGAGTTCTCGCAGTCAACAGCGACAGCTGTTTTTTCCGAACTTTCAATAAAATTATATATATTATTTCTGGTTTCGTCGTCAGCGTCCTGGTATTTGGTTTCATCGGCAAAATAATCGTTGTGCTGACTGTAAATGATTTTCAGAAATTTTTTATCAGAATATACTATGCTTCCGACTTCAGCTGGTTTCCAGTGGATATACATCTGAAACGGATAATGTTCAAGATTAGCCATGTATTTATTGAATTCATTTACCATGACATCTTTTTTATTGTATTTTGGTATATAGAAAAGATCACGTATGTAGTCCCAGTTAAGCCAGTCGTAGAAAAGACGGGAACATTTATCAATATTTTCATTAATGAGCTTTGTGAAATCCTGTATGTATTTATCTGATCGGTGATTTGCCTGTATTATAGTGAATCCCCATTTTTCAAGCTGTTTTATATTATCCTGGTCGTACCATTCAAGAGAATTCAGATTTTTGAGATCATACCGCATAGCCGTGTCTGTTTTCTTGAAATGCAGCAGAAGAGCGGTACGTAATTTGCACAGATATCTAATAGCAGTTGCGTCTTTGTCTTCATGGAGTTTGTTTATAAGTTCTTCGCATTCGGGATAACTTGTTTTAAGTGCACTCATCCTGACTCCGATCATATACGCGATCGTTGCTACTACTTCTTTTGTATCAACTGTCATCTTGTCATGCCTCCTTTATTTCTTTGAATTAAAAAATATAAATATATGAACCGATAAATATATGTTTATATTATTATATATGCCATCACTGCCACCTCCAGCCAGTTTTATATATTATAATTATATTCTATAACACAGATTTTTTCAAGCGTATTTGTGTGTAAATTGTGTGAAATATACAAATATAACCGGCTGAATCACTTCAGCCGGTTCTGGTATGATTTAGGGAAACGCTGATTTATTCATATTCCCTTGAATTTTATATCCTTGTATTTCTGGATCTTTGAAGCTACTTCTTCACGTTTCTTAGGATCCATAAAGAAGCCACCCTGTGTATCAGCGATCTCATCGCAGTGAACACCACGGCCTTCTTCAGAAGTTCTGTCACGTTCAAGACCGTTTGCTGCAATAACAAACTTCCACTTTCCGTCTTCTGTCTTTACAAGATCACCGCCGGCGCCGCAGACAGCACATTCAATAGGGTACTGAAGGCCTCTCCACTGTGGTTCGCCGAGGCAGAGACAGTTGCTGTGGCAGTTCGGGCACCAGCCTGCATCAGGTTCGCCGAGCCACTTGCGTTCTACAGCAGGTGTGTTAAGAGCTTTCATGATGTTGGAACCGATCTCTCTTGCTCTTGCAAGCTTTTCTTCGTGGAGAAGAACCTGTGCAGGAGCAGGAACCATTGTAGCAGTAAACATATCAACGATCTTAAAGCTGTTTGAGAATGTTGATGCCTGCATACATTCAAGTGTCATGCTCTGCCATGAACGGGATGAACCGCCGACTGCAATTAGAGCACCGACACGGTCACGGTGACTGATAGCACCTATCTTGGTGAGAAATGCTGTCTCGTAAGCAAGGTTTCTGTGCATGAATTTAAGATACTCTGATGAAGGCATGAGTGCAAATGTAGGTGCAGCGAATATTACAGCATCCTGTTCAAGAAGCACTTCCATGATCTTCTTTTTGTCGTCCTTCTGGTCAAGTGAACATCCTGTGTGCTTTCCCATTGACATACCCATTGTACATGCAGTACATCCGGTACAATCAAGAAGATTGTAGTCCTTGAGGTTAATCATTGTGACCTCGGCACCCTGTTCCTGACAGACTAAAAGCGCTTCCTTAAGAAGAATATCACAGTTGCTGTCTTTACGTCCGGCTGAAACGCCCATTACTTTAAAACTCATTTTAGACTCTCCTTTTGATCTGAAACTGCCGATAACCGAATCGACGGTTCCTTAGTATAAATTTAGGAAAACGCTGATTTATTCATAAATCAGCGCGGGGTCCGGGGCGAAGCCCCGCAAATCCCACCTCCGAAAATCCGGCAAAGCCGGATTTCCGGTTTAATCAGTGCTTCCTTAGTTACTACTATTTTAACTGTAAACCGCAAAATATGCAAGTCTGAAATTGCTTTTTTCGCGTAGGATTATGCAGTATAAAATACATGCTTTTTGAAGCCTGTTTACTAATTATAGTACAGGATTGGACTCTTGTCAACCATATTACAGCTTATCATTAACCGG
>JAGDDO010000181.1 GCA_017848205.1 Oscillospiraceae bacterium
GGATGCTTCCAGTCCGCCTATGGCGATCGGTACATCACCGAAGTATTCCCTTAGTTTCTGACAGTAGACAATAACTGCACGGTCCGGACGCTTTCCTGCCACACCGCCTGGTGAATAGGCATCTTCCGAACGTTTCCTCTTTGCTGCGGTGTAGTGGGCGACCATTGAATCAATGTTTCCCGAAGAAACAAGAAATGCGTATTTAGGTCTTCCGAAACGTCTGAAATCTCTGTCGCTTCTCCAGTCCGGCTGTGAAATAATTCCGACCGTAAACCCCATTGCCTCGATAAGTCTGGTGACAATAGCCGCACCGAAACTCGGATGATCGACATAGGCATCTCCGGTTATATAAATAAAGTCGAACTGTTCAATGCCCAGTTCTTCCATTTCCTTTTTTGTTACAGGCAGAAATCCTTCGTACATATCGTCATCTCTCCGCATTTTTATCAGTTTTAAAGTTTCGCAAACCGCGTCTGCTCGTGTTATAGATGATTATATTATAACATATTCGGTCGAAAATGTCAATTTGTACGCTGGATGCGGTGGCAAAACCCGCAAAAAATATATTGAAAATTACATTCTGTAATGATATAATCTAAGGATACACTGATTTAACCGGAAATACGGCTTTGCCGTATTTCCGAATGGGGAGAATTCGGGGCTTTGCCCCGTGCCCTGCGCTGATTTATGAATAAATCAGCTTTTTCCATGAAAACACTATTATGATAACAGGAGAAAAACAATGGATTACTATATCAGCATTACGAACCGGTGCAATCTGCACTGCGAATACTGCTATGAGAAAAAACTGAATACGGAAATGGGAATGCTGGACGATAAAACCGTCGATGCAGTAATAAAATTCGTTAATTCTCTTCCTAATACAGGTACGATTTACTATTTTGGCGGCGAACCGCTGCTCGGAAAGGAAATAATAAAAAAGATAACCCTTGAGACGAATGCTAACAGCTATATAATTACCACTAACGGAACGCTGCTGGATGAGGATTATATTAAATGGTGCTCTGAACACGGCGTAAAATTCAATGTTTCCCACGACGGGGCAGATCTTTCAGCCCGCGGTATCGATCCGGATGTACTGAATGAGAAGATAAAAATACTTCAGAAATATCAGCGCGAGATCCTTCTTCAGCTCGTTTATACAGAGAAGACACTCCCGAAGCTGCCGGAGAATATCCGTTATTTTCGTGATCTCGGTATCACAACAGCATCTGCCACAATGGAGGAGAGTACATGTCCTTCTGATCCGGATGCATTCGGTGACATGCTCCTTAAGGCCTGGCGTGAGGCTTCTTCAGTACCGGGTATTTCAATACTTGAAATGGTAAACAAAATCACAGCTATTTCTGATCATAAACCTCACCAGTGCGATTTGTGCAGGAAGAAAATGTATATCAACTGGGACGGTAAGATATATCCGTGTCTTCAGTTCCAGAACAGAGCAGAATTTCAGTGCGGCGACGTATTTAACGGCATAAACACAGCACCGATAAAAGATAAATATCCGGAATATTCAAGTTATCCTTCAGACTGCAATGACTGTGAAATACGGAAATACTGCGATAATTCCTGTGCCTGCCGTAAAATGGCCACATCCGGTACGCTTAAGGCAGTATCTGATGCCAGCTGCCTTGAACAGCAGATACTGACACTGGTCGCTCTTGAAAAAATAGAAGAATACGCGAAAAAGAGACATAATATGAAAGTCTGATCTGTCAGTCATCTGCGCCTATATGATCAGTTTCGATAACAAATTTTACGCTGCCCTTCATTGAATCAGATTTTCCTGAGAATGAAGTATATTCTTCCGATGCCTTTGAAAGCGCCTTAAGTCTGTCTGTAAAATCAGCGACCTCGTTATTGACAGTATCCGAGATCTTTCCAATGCCTTCTTCATCGAATTTTGTCATACCGTCCTTTAATTCGGAAGCACCGTCGTGTATCTTACCGATTCCGTCGATAAGAGCATCTGTTCCGTTTTTAAGACTGCCGATACCGCCTGAAAGTTCTGAAGAACCGGAGGCAAAATCAGATGTACCTTTTTTGAATATATTAAGGGAATCAAACAGTTCTTTGATTCCTCCGACAAGAGAACCGGAACCCTTCTTAAGTTCCTTTGCTCCTTCGGCAAGCTTTTCTGTTCCTTTATCTGCCTCTGCGATACCGTTAAGAAGAGCAGAAGCACCGTCATCAACCTTTACAGCACCGTCAGCAAGTGAAGCAGCGCCAGCGTCAGCTTTGCCGATTCCGTCAGCAAGTGTACCTGTTCCTTCGTCAACGCTCTTTGCTCCGGTACTTAATGCGTCAGCACCAGCTGAAAGGTTTGCAGCGCCGTCCTTAAGTGAATTTGTACCTGCCTTAAGTTTCTGAACACCTGAAGTGATCCTGCTGCAGCCTTCGTTCAGTTCATTTACACCGTTTGTATATGAAACTATACCGCCGTTTACCTTTTCATAGCTTTCAGCAAGCTGATCAACGGCGTTCTTTATCTTGCATATGTTTTCTGTTGTTCCTGAGAGTTTTTCAGCAAGAGCGTTTATAGCAGCATCAAACTGTTCGTAGCTTGCCTTAAGAGAAGCAGTACCTTCTGCAATTTTAGCAGCTGCTTCACTGATACCGTCTGAATAGCAAAGTGAACCTTCGATAAATGCGCTGTCACCTTTAAGAACAGTCACAATGTTCTTCAGTGAAGCTATCTGTTCATTAAGTGCTGCAGCCTGTTCTTCGCATCCTTCCACAGCGGCAAGTGCTTCGGCCTGTGAGGAAAGTGCTGCTATCTGAGATTCAAGAGTTTCGATGCATGCTGCATTTCCTGCTGCAAGAGAATCTGTGTCAAGACCGTTTTCAGCAAAACGGTTCTTCATGGCCTCTGAACCTGAAGCTGCCTTTAACTGTTCTGCTGCACTGTTAAGATCTGTAATGCCCTGTTTTATAGCTGATGAGGAATCTACAAGTACCTTAAGCTGTGAAGTATCTGCTGAAACTTCAGCAAGTCCGTCACGTAAAGCCTTGATTCCGTTGAGATATTCAGCTGATCCGTTAAGAAGTGCTTCTGTATTTGAGGTAAGCTTTATAAATCCTGCGCTTAAGCTGTTAAGCCCGTTACCGAGATCTTCGACACCGCTGTCGAGTGAAACTGTTCCTTCGCTGAGAGTTCTGGCACCGCCTGAAAGTTCGGCTGCTCCTGCTGAAAGGGAAGAGGTACCTTCCTTAAGTGATGAAGCACCTTCGGAAAGGGCAGCAGTACCGTTTTTAAGTGAGGCAGCACCTTCAGAAAGAGCCGAAGTACCTTCCTTAAGAGAACCTGCACCGTTCTTAAGTGCACCGGTACCTTCCTTAAGCGAATCTACACCGTCTGCAAGTTCGCCGATACCGCCGTCAAGTTTTTCTCCGCCTTCTTTAAGCTTTCCTGCACCTTCGGAAAGCTTGTTCGCACCGTCATTTATCTGACCGGCAGCATCGTTAAGTTTTGCAGCTCCGTCAGAAAGTTTTCCTACACCTGACTTTAGTTCCTTCGATTTTTCAAGAAGTGTGCTGATGCCGTCATAAAGATCAGAAGTTCCGTTCTTAAGCTTTAATGAAGCTTCTGTAAGTTCGTCGATTTTTGACTTTAATTCATCTACAGTCGATGATGTATCTATGCCGAGCTCATTAAAGATCTCGTTTGTAACTACTGTAACAGATGTTTCAAGTGAAAAGTCAGTTACATCTGCTGATACTTCAAAGTATTCAGGAATATTTATCATGCTTGTGTCGATGGCAGGATCATCTGTCTTCTTACCTGTTTCCAGGCTTTCCTTAAGACCAGGGAAGGCACCGCCGGCAGCAATGCATCTGTTTCCGTCAGCAATGATCTTACCGTTTACGGCTTCAACATTCGTAAATTTGCTGCTGTCAAGCACAAGTCCGGTTACTGCCGCAAACGGAACTGAAACGCTGTATTTCTTTCCGTCAACATCTACTGTTCTTTTTTCCGTATTGGTGTAGTCAAAGCGGATAGTAACGTGACCGCTTTTTCCTGCAAGTTCTGAAGGCGTGATCTTATCTCCGTCAAGAGTGTACGTAACTGAAAGTTTTACAGGAAGATCACGGTCTGTTTTTCCCTGATAGTATATATCAGAACCGCCTGCCTGCCATGCAAGACCGTTTCCGGTCTCAGAATATGCTTCACTGCCCTTTACGTTTACAATTTCCGAAAGATCGGATACGTCGTTCAGTATCTGAAGTGAATCAGGATTTGAGATCCAGTCGCTTACGGTTACATCTTCAGTGTTACCGTCTGCTGATGCATTGACATAAACTGTTTCGTTTTTGGTAAGGCCATTACCGTTCTGCGATGAACCGGTACTCTTTTCAGTAGCTTCAGTTTCATCTGAGTGACCCTGTACTTCAGAAGTTTCTTCAGTTTCCGGTGCTTCGTTTCTGCTTTCAGCATAAAGTACAGTAAATCCTGAAGATAATACGAGTGCTGTTACTCCGGCGATTATTTTTATATATTTTGATTTCATGATGTATTCCTCCTTAATTCTGGGCAGCGTGTCTGCGTTCAGGGATGTTATGTTTATAAAGATCTTTCATGCCTGCTGTTGTAGCACATATAACTCTGTCAAGTACGATGAACATTGACGGAAGAACCGTGAGTACAACTATTGTACTTACAACAGCACCTCTTGAAAGAAGAACTGTTATTGAACTGATCATATCAATATCGGAGCAGAGACCTACGCCGAATGTAGCTGCAAATAAGCAAGTACCGCTTATGATTACAGGTTTTATTGACGAACGGTGAGCTTTTCGTACCGCCTCATATTTGTCAAAGCCTTTAAGTCTGTATTCCTGGTATTTACCTGTCATAAGTATCGCATAATCGACTGTAGCACCAAGCTGGATTGTTCCGATCACGATGCTTGCAACGAACGGAAGGGAAGTATGCATGTAGTACGGGAATGACATATTTATGCATATTGCAAATTCAATTACGCTTACCAGGATAACCGGAATTGATACCGACTTGAAAACTATCATTACGATAATGAAGATAGCCGCAATTGAAACGATGTTTACTGTTGTGATATCCACATCAGTTACATCTGCCAGATCCCTGGTAAGAGGAGCTTCACCGACTATAAGGGAATCCTTGCTGTAGGACTTGAGGATGCCGTTTACCTTATCTATCTGTTCGTTTGCTTCTGAAGTAGCTGTTTTGTAATTTGAAC
>JAGDDO010000182.1 GCA_017848205.1 Oscillospiraceae bacterium
AGGCGGTGTTACCTGTGCAGTGTTCTCTGCTTCCGGAGATGGTTTTTCACACTGAGACTGCAGTACTGCACTCTGATCTGCTGCCGGTGACTGCGGCACTGCATACTGGCCTACCACTGGCGACTGTGGGTTTGCATACTGACCTTCCATCGGTGACTGCGGTACTGTGTTCTGATACGCCACTGTCGTTGGCGGAACAGGAAACTGACCTGACACCGGTGACTGTGGCATCTGATTCTGATTTACCATCTGCATCGGCGGAACAGCATACTGGTATGCCACTGGCGATGGCATCGCATACTGCTGCGGCTGCGGTACTCCGTATGGGTTTACTGTCTGTGATGATACAGAAGGGACAAATTGCTGATTTGTAAAACCTGTTTCCTCGTTTTCTTCAAATTCAATGATCTGTGAATACTTCAGACAAACATGTGAAGTGATCTTTACAGATAATGATTCAACCCCGTCATTTTCCTCAATTATCCCTGTTATCGTTCTGCCGCTGCTGCTTGTAAGTCTTATGCCTGTACCAGCCTTAAGCGACGATAATCTTTTTGCAAAAATGCTCATAGTGGTTTCTCCTTATTCTGTTTTCAAATGCTGATTGTCTGTATCATCAGGTACCGTCACGCTGCACGCCCTTTCTCAGGCTGCAGATACATAACGGCTTACGGTTAAAGACAAATTTTCCGGTCTTTACTGTAACTTGCAATTTAATTGTATCATACTGTCCGGTATTTATCTATGCAATTATTGCACTTTTATAACAAATTTGTACTCGTATTTAGTGATTTCTAATATATAAGAGATGATTCAGAGAACTTCCGAAATTCAAATTCATTCAAAAAAATGTTCATCACCGTGAAAAATGCTTTATCCGAATGATACAGACAAACGTTAGTAGCTTTCATATACTAAGTATAGTATTATTTCACTACTAAGTCAAGTCCCGGATCTGAATTTCGTTTTAATACATAAAAGAAAAACACTTTTTCCGTATGAAGTTCACAAAAGCTGTATTATAATAAAAAAAGTCTTTCAGAAAAAATTTCTGAAAGACTTTTTTGATCTTAGTTATAAAACAGTAAATTTTCGCAAGATATAACTTGCTTTTTGAATTTGTATTTTAAATCCGACTGTAAAGTACAGTAAAAGAATAATCTGTTTTGACCTTCACAGTAATTATTCTACTGTAACACTCTTTGCAAGATTTCTCGGCTTGTCAACGTCGTAGCCCTTGCCTACTGATACGTAGTATCCAAGAAGCTGGAGCGGAATAACTGAAAGACTTCCTGCAAAAAGCGGATCAGTCTGCGGAACATAAACTGTGAAGTCAGAAGTATCTTCGATAGAGTAGTTGCCGTAAGTTGTAAGACCCATAAGTGATGCACCGCGGCTCTTAACCTCTACCATGTTGCTGACTGTCTTTTCATACAGAGCCGGCTGAGTAAGCACACCGATAACAACTGTGCCGTCTTCAATAAGGCTGATAGGTCCGTGCTTGAGTTCACCTGCAGCATATGCCTCTGAATGAATGTAGCTTATCTCCTTCATCTTAAGGCTTCCCTCAAGGCTGATAGCATAGTCGATACCGCGTCCGATGAAGAATGCGTCCTTTATGTTTACAAGCTTGTTTGCATACCACTGAATACGTTCCTTGTCCTCAAGGATCTTTGCGATCTTTGAAGGAAGTGTCTGGATCTCGGTAATGAGTTCATTGTAACGTTCATCAGTGATCTCGCCTCTTGCCTTCGCAAACTGAATTGAAAGAAGATATCCTGCGACAAGCTGTGTTGAATAAGCCTTGGTAGTTGCTACTGAGATCTCAGGACCGGCAAGTGTATAGAACACATTGTCAGCTTCTCTTGCAATCGATGAACCTACTACGTTTACGATACCAAGTGTCTTTATACCGTTTTCCTTTGCTTCACGGAGAGCTGCAAGGCTGTCTGCAGTTTCACCTGACTGGCTTATGATGATAACGAGACTGTTCTTTATAAGTGACATCTTTCTGTAACGGAACTCGGAAGCAAGTTCAAC
>JAGDDO010000183.1 GCA_017848205.1 Oscillospiraceae bacterium
ACATTTTCTGTTGCCTGAAAGTCTGAAACGTGGTATACTTATTATATGAATTTTGACATTAATCTGATAACAGGAGGTAAACGGTGAGCAATAAAAGACTTCTTCCTATGGGAATACAGGATTTTGAGAAACTCGTTAATAATAACTGTATTTATGTTGACAAAACAGCTTATGTTTATAAACTGGTTCATGATGTTGCACCGTTCTTTTTGAGCAGGCCTCGCAGATTCGGCAAAAGTCTGCTGCTCTCTGTTTTGAAGGCTTACTGGGAAGGCCGAAAAGATTTGTTTGCCGGACTTGAAATAGAAAAACTGGAAGCAGATAATCCTGATGCATGGCAGCCTTATCCGGTGTTTTACTTTGATTTTAACGGAAAGAATTATTCAAAGGAAAATTCACTTGAAGAGGTGCTGGATTCTCATCTGAAAGAATGGGAACAGAGGTACGATATTATATCTGATGCCGTTTCAGTTGAAACCAGATTTAAAAATCTTCTTGTAAGAGTTAAAGAAAAAACAGGAAAACGCTGTGTTGTTCTTGTTGATGAATATGACAAGCCATTGCTTGATCTTATCAATAAACCAGAACTGCAGGAACATAACAAATCTTTGTTCAAAGGTTTTTTCAGTAATCTGAAAAGCTGTGATGCATGTATTCAGTTTGTATTTATTACCGGTGTTACCAAATTTCATAAGGTAAGCATATTCAGTGATCTGAACCAGCTGATAGATATTTCTCTTAATAAAGAATTTTCAGGTTTGTGCGGAATTACTGAAGAAGAACTTAATACATATTTTTCTGAACATATTGAATTACTTGCTGAAGCGCAGGATCTTACAATAGGTGAATGCCAAAAACAGTTAAAGCAAACCTATGACGGATATCATTTTTATCCAAATTCTGAAGGGCTGTACAATCCTTTCAGCATTATAAATGCGTTTTATGCCCGTGAATTCAGGCCGTACTGGTTTGAAAGCGGCTCACCGACTTTTCTTGTTAAGATGCTCAGGAACAACAGTTTTGATGTACGCAAGTTTTCGGATAAAACAATTTACGCAAGTGAAAGCGTTATTCTTGATTATACCGGAGATTCACTGTCACCTACGCCTCTGCTTTATCAGTGCGGTTATCTTACAATATCGGAATACAACAGAAGACTTCAGCGTTATACTCTTTCGTTTCCTAATGAAGAGGTAAAGTACGGATTTCTTAACAGTATGATGCCGTATTATGTTCCGAGCGCAACGGAATCAAATGGACTGGATATTTTTACTCTTGAAGGCTATGTCGAAGAAGGAGATCTGGATTCCATCAGAAATGTACTTACGGCTCTTTTTGCGAGTATTACATATACCTCAAATGAAGCACCGTTTGAACATTATTTTCAGACTGTTATTTATCTTGTATTTACACTTCTCGGTAAGTACACGGTTTGTGAAATGCATACGTTCAGCGGGCGGATAGACTGCAAAGTGGAAACAGAAAAATTTATTTATCTGTTTGAATTCAAACGAGATGAAACTGCTGAAGCAGCCCTCAGACAGATAGATGATAAAGACTATGCTCTTCCGTTTTCAGCAGATAACAGAAAAGTGTTCAAAATCGGAGTATCATTTGATTCTGAAAAAAGAACCCTTTCGGATTGGCTCTCCTGCGAGGCATGAATTAATGGAGTATTTTCCTTCGGAAAATAAAATAGAAATTTTCCAGTCGCTGACTGGAAAATCATCGATTACATAAACAGACTGCGTGACCGCTCAGGTCATGTAGTCTGTTTTTTTTTATTATGTTCCGAAGGCACATCGCATTTTCTGTTGCCTGAAATTACGAAACGTGTTATACTTAGAATAATGGAGATATAGAACATGCTCAGTATTTATTTTGGTACATACAAAGGTGATAATTACATAGTGTCGGAACCGCTAAAACTGTTATCATGAATAATTAACGGCCACCGAACGGTGGTCGTTTTCAAAAGCACGCCGAAGGCGTAACATATGTCGTGACGGGAGGTAAGAAGATTTGGCAGACTCAATGCGTAATAAAGTTTTTGAATACATAAAGAAAAAGTACAAGGCGGAACCGGAGTATCTGTGGAAGAGGTATCCGGATTATGCAGTGTTTCGTCACAGTGACAACCGGAAATGGTTCGGAATCATTATGAATATCTCATATGAAAAGATAGATGCTCAGAAAAGCGGGATGGTCAATATTCTGAACGTCAAACTTGAAGATATTCTTATGCGTGATTATCTTGTAAGTCAGGACGGATACTATAATGGTTATCATATAAGCCGGGGCAACTGGATATCAATAGCACTTGACGGAACTGTTCCTTTTGAAGCCGTGTGTGAACTGATAGATATCGGTTTCAGTGCAACTGCTTCAAAGAAGAAAAAGAATGTACTTCGCCAGCCGAAGGAATGGCTTATTCCATCGAATCCGAAGTATTACGATATAATCCATGCTTTTGACGATACTGATACGATCGACTGGAAACAGGGCGCAGGAATAATAAAGAACGACATCGTGTATATCTATGTCGGAGCACCTGTTTCTGCGATCATGTACAGATGTAAGGTGATAGAAACGGATATACCGTATAACTATCACAGCGACGGACTGACGATCAAAGCACTTATGAAAATAAAACTTCTGAAAAGGTATGAGGCGGATCAGTTTACCTTTGAAAGACTGAAAACGGATTTCGGCGTATTTGCAGTAAGAGGACCACGCGGAGTTCCGAATAGTCTCAGCGCACTTCTTAAGTGAGCATTATTTCCGATTGCGAACGCAATGCGTTCGCAATTGACATGGATGCACTATAGTATGCTTATGAACAGGGGGTGCGGGGCGAAGCCCCGCCTTCTCTTTTTCTGCAAATCCGGCGAAGCCGGATTTGCGGTTAAAACGGTTTCCATATCGAAGATTTGACAGCGCTGCGGGTAAAAAATCTGTTCGGTAATATCCTATTAAAAACTGGCTGCATGCGGTAGGTCAATATCACACGCAGCTTTCCTTTAGCACAATTACATATTTTCATGCACAAATTGTTTTGAAACTCTTGACACATTGCATGAAATGTAGTATAATACATAGTATAAAGGCGGGTATATTTGCAAAATTTTATGCAAATTACTCATTTATGATATTAGTAAAAAGATAGGGGTTGTTTTATTATGAACGAAAAAACAAAGGAACTGTTAGTTGACCGCATGACAGAGAATCTTGTGGTGCTCCGTGCTAAGCTCGGAATCACACAGGCTGAACTTGCAGACATTGCAGGTATGAGCAGACAGACGATTCTTGCCATCGAGAAGAAGCAGAGAACAATGACATGGAATACTTTCCTTTCACTTCTTTTCATCTTCTCAGTAAACAAGAATACTGAAGCGCTTCTCAAGCTGTTCGAGATTCTTACTGATGAACTCATCGACTACATAACAGTCAAGAAATGATGAATCGTTCATGATGATGCCGGATTTTACGGAGGGGTTTTATGGAGATCTATTTCTGTCCTGAATGTGAGGGAAAACCGTACACAGAAAGCACGAAGGCAGGTACGAAATGTCCTGTCTGCAAGGCACGTCTGCAGTTTGCGGAAGTTTCCGAAGCAAGTCTTGCCGGAAGGCCGAAACTTGAAACAAAGGGAAAGAAAAAGACTTCAGAAAAGGGTAAGGGAAAGCTGAGACAGGTCTCAGTCCCTGATAAATACCGGAAACAGCGCATGATCTGTGGCACGGTGGAAAATATAAGACCGCACACAGGGGAACAGCGCGGACTTTTCACGAAGATCAGGCACTACATCATGTACGGGCAGAGTTTCAGTGACACTCTTTATTCATTTGACATCTGTCCGCGTGAAGATGAAACGGGTAATGACCGCATACATGTACGCATTTACGGTGATTACGCCGGAGAGGGTGCCACCATTTGCAGCGGATTTACTCATGCAGTCAGGGGAAGAATGGCTCTGAAGAATTTTTCCGAGGAAGACAATGATATCTTCTTTGCAAACTGGATCCGTAACGATGATACCAGGATCAGATTCAGTTCTTCACCTGCTGCTTTTATGGTAACAGTATTTGTACTGTACTTTTTCTATTCA
>JAGDDO010000184.1 GCA_017848205.1 Oscillospiraceae bacterium
AATCAGAACGCTTATATGATTCCGATCAAAAATGTACGCCTGCGGCGTACTATCATAGCAATGGCACCTCTTTGAGGTGCCATTACCTTTTCTGAAGCGTAAACCTTCCCTGTTTCATTACTGTAAAACCATCTCATTTTGATTCGATTCCCCTTGATATTGTTATGTTTTAAATGTTAAAATAGAATGTACTGCATTGATTACAGAAATTTTCACAACTTTACAGGAAAGCAATTTTGTGATATTGATCTACAAAGAACTGAAAGAATGGTGGAACCATGAAGATTAATCCTGTTGTTACGGATCATTTCTATACGACTCATACGTCGTTTATAGTGGACTTTAAATTCAATAATAACATTACAATATTAACCGGTGATTCCGGCGAAGGAAAATCTGCAGTTTTTGGTTTTATCCAAGAGTGCATGGCAATCGATCCGCAGCTTGAATGCTTTAACTACCTTGATAAACAGAAAAATATATTCGATGAGATTTCAAATTTAGTCAATAAACTCATAGTTATCGATAATGCCGACATCATTCTTGATGAAAAAACAAGAAAATTCATTTCTCTTGATGACAAAAATCAGTATCTTATCATCGGAAGAGATCCTTCAAATTTGTTTGCAACAACTGATAATTTATTTGAACTGGTAACTGAAAAAAAGGAAGACATTGTTGTTTTTAAGCTGGAGCCTTATCTCTAAATCGTATTAAAGTATATCCACCGAAACGTATCATAACTGATATAGTTCCTGGGGATTGTTTTATAGCTATGCACGGAGACCCGGATAACATCACATTGGGCATCTTTTTCAGATTATAATGTATGCGGGATTAAAAATGTACGCCTTCGGCGTACTATCATAGCAATGCCACCTCTTCGAGGTGGCATTACCTTTTCCGTAGCAAAGATATCTTCCTGCTCGCTCCTTCTCACTTTAATACAACAGGTAATTTCATTTATCAATCCCTAAAAAAAATTATAAAACACCTCAATATTTCATTTCGTTTTGCGGCTATATAAGTGAAGGCCTTTAAATCAGAAGAACGGAGGGCGCAGATGGATGACCAGAGCATTATTGAACTGTTTATCAAGCGAGATGAAAATGCAATAAAAGAATCAAAAGAAAAATACGGAAAATACTGTGCAAGGATCGCTTCCAATATTCTTTCAGTTTCAGAAGATGTCGAAGAATGTCTGAATGATACATGGATTTCCGCCTGGAACAGGATACCGCCATTGATCCCGGTATCACTGAAAGCGTTTTACGGAAAACTTGTAAGAGATATTTCTTTAGATAAATACAGAGCAAGTCACGCAAAGAAACGCTATAACGGATTAATAACGATCCTTGATGAGCTGTCCGATTGTATTCCATCCGGACAGGACGTACAGAAATCACTTGAACAGAAAGAACTTTCTGAAAAGATAAACTGCTGGCTTGGCAGTCTTCCAAAAGAAGACAGGATTCTGTTTATCAAAAGATACTACTACGGAGAAACAGTTAAAAATCTTGCGCTGGTGATGAACTGTACTGAAAACCAGATGGCGCAGAGAATGATGAAACTCCGAAACGGATTAAAATCTTATTTGAAGACAGAGGGTGTTATGTTATGAAAAAAGAAGATATCTATAATGCGGTTTCAGATATTCGTCCGGAATATCTGGATGAAGCAGAAAATTATAAAACAACTGAAGGTAATTCAGTGAATAATTCTGAGAATGAAAATAATATTGTTTCCGAAGAGTATCCGATCAGAACAGATACACATTCCGGAAGAAGATATGTGAAATATGCGGCCTCCGCAGCTGCATTAATCCTGATAGCCGGAACAGCTTTTGGGGCGGCAAACATAAAACTCCACAGTGATAATGAAAATTTAAGTATCGTAAGTGTTTCTGAAACACAGACTTCTTCACCGGTCACCGAACCATCTGTTTCTGATTCAAATGATACTGTTACGGAAGCATCAACAGCGAACGCTGTTTCTGAAAGCACTGTACAAACTGAATCTGTAACAACAAATTCTGAAACTACTTCAGAAACCGTAAACAGTACAACGCAGAACATTTCAGAAGATATCAAATAACAGAAAAATGAAACCGATCCGCCTAAGGAAAACAATAAACCATCAGATAATGATACACCTGCTGTTATCACCACAGAGCGCAGTACAGTAACCGAAACTGTTACCGATACTCCAGCTGAATCACAGATACCGGAAGTTACTGTAACAGAGATCGTTAAAGAAATACATTTGCCTAACATTCCATATGATCCTACAGAACAGCATCCGTATGGTGAAAGCATAACCCCTGAGAATTTTTCCAAGATGCTTGAATCATTATCCTATTCCCCTGAAACATGTGACGGTTATCCTGAATACCGCTATACTGCACCTGACGGAACCGAGTATTATATCCTTATGAGCTGTAAGCATGTCTGGAGGCATAATATAAATAAAGATATTATGGAAGAAGCCGAATTATCGGATTATAATTACTCTATGATAATGGCGTATATTGCTTTCTATGGATTAGAAGAATGTATGTGGGACTAAATAGTACCTCGATGAGGTGCAATTTCATTTTTATAAGCTGAGAAAACACCAATCCCCCGAAACGTATCAAACTTGATAACGTTCCGGGGGATATTTTTACAGCCATGCGTTGAGATCCGGATATGGAATAACATCGCAGTGGGCGAGGCGGTTTCTGAATTTTCGCATTAAGACCAGCTTGTCGTATTCAGGCTGGTTTATCACCTTGTGATTGGTACATAGAATATACAGGTGTCCTATTTCAAGGTCATCGGCTCTGTATATCTGCTCGCCGAGAAGGCTTGATACAGGGAGAAAACGTTCAAAATTTTTTTCATACCTGCATATCATCCCGCTTCTGAATTCCTCGATTTCCGGGAAAACAAGTCTTATCTGTGCGGACCAGACGGCGGATTTTACATGCTTCTCAAGATTTTCATCTGAAAGGCCGTTCTCAGTGTATAACCATTTCGCAGTTTCGTACGGATGCATAGCAAGCTGCAGTCCGGCAGATGCAAGTATTCCGGCTTTTGTAACATCGTTTTTGGCAATACCAGCGGCTATCTCTGAAATATACTGTTTCCGGCTACTGCTGCATTTTACTGAAGACAGCAGAGTGAGGCATAGCATACGGCAGTCGTAGTCGCTGACATACTCTTCAAAATCAAAGCATTCCATGAAGTCAGTGCTGTATGATTTTACTTTCTGGGAAACGAGAATGAAAATTCCTCTCTGCTCTGAATTTCTGCCGGCAAGATACTCGTTTACTGCTTTCACCCATCTTGATGTATTGAACACACTGAGTCCGGTGATACAAACTATACGGCGATTGAGCCTTACATTGTCGCTGGCCGCGAGAAACTTTTCATAGCTTCCGTGGGTCGCAGGCCAGTATTTTGCACGTTCGGTCTCACTGCAGAAATTATTGAAAAGATACAGACCCGGATCATCATCTGATTCGGAAACATCATGCACTTCAAAAGAACGTTCATCCGTTATTGGAAAAAGATGCTGTTCAAGGGTGTCGGTCATAACATCCTGCCACGGGACTTCGTCCGGAAAAGTCATTACGACCGACCTGCCGCTTAACAGAGCATCTCTGGCGTCCTCAAGAAAACGAACTGAATTGCTGAGTCTGGTCCACCAAATCTCTTCTGTTTTCATCAGAAATCACCTACCTCTGTTACTGCCATAATATCTTCCGGAAAATCAATTTCTGAATCAGCGGTTTCTTCTGATGAAAATTCAATCTCTTCTTCGGCTATCTCAGTTTCCTCTGAAAACTCAATTGTCTCGGATTCATCTGATTCTTCGATGATTTCAGTTTTCTCTGAAACTTCAGCTGTCTCAGATTCTATTTCTTCTTCGACGTTCTCTGTTTCCTCTGATTCTTCAGTTGCCTCAGATTCAATTGTTTCTTCGACATTCTCTGTTTCCTCAGGTTCTTCAGTTGCCTCAGATTCAATTGCTTCTTCAACATACTCTGTTCCCTCTGATTCTTCAGTTGCCTCAGATTCAATCACTTCATCGACATTCTCTGTTTCCTCAGGTTCTTCAGCTGTCTCAGATTCAATCACTTCATCGACATTCTCTGTTTCCTCAGGTTCTTCAGCTGTCTCAGATTCAATTGCTTCTTCAACATACTCCGTTTTCTCTGATTCTTCAGTTGCCTCAGATTCTATTTCTTCTTCGACATCCTCTGTTTCCTCTGATTCTTCAGCTGCCTCAGATTCAATTGATTCTTCGACGTTCTCAGTTTCAACCGGTTCTTCGGCAATCTCTTCTTCCTCAGGTTCTTCGGCGAAGTTTTCTGTCATTTCTTTCAGAATGGAAAGTGCTTTCAGATAATGCACATTGCTTACTTCGTAATACGGAGTATCTGTTTCTTCATATCCGGCATAGTCTTTGTTACCGAGTACAGAAACAAGGCTCTTTCCGCCCATGCGTACACGGACAGGATCGCATTCT
>JAGDDO010000185.1 GCA_017848205.1 Oscillospiraceae bacterium
CCTGATTCGCTGTCCTGCATCTGGAGCATCCACTCGAGTACAAAACGTGCTTCATCGAGGATATCAGCTACGCCGTTGCCGCTTTCAGGAATACCTGTCTTGTCTCCGAAGAGATCCTTGTTTGCGTTGTATGCGATAAAGAGGTCAGCAACAGTCTTTGCACCCGGAACTACGTATCTGCCGTAGTCACCGGCATCATGCCAGCCGCCGTCAACGTCCATCTTCTTGTCTGTCTTGTAAACAGTTGCAGTAGTATCGTGGCATGCCTTGTGCTTAACAACAGGGCTGTCTACTTCAACGCCGCATCTCTGTGTATAGAGCCAGTAAACTGATTCTGTGAGGACCTTGTCATAAACATCTTCCTTTATTTCGAAAGGAAATGATTCATTTTCGCCCCACTTGATAATGTACTTACCAGGATCAGTAACCTTTGAGAAATCTGCATGATAGTCAGTTTCATCTGCAGACTTGTTTGTGATAGGAGCTGAAATATCGCCTGTGAATACTTCCTTGTTTGTTTCAGTATTAACTACTGAGAACTTGTCAGCAGCCTTTTCACCGCGAAGAACAGCGATCTTGTTAGCGTTCGGAAGATATCCGAGCTGGTTTGTGAGAATAGTTTCTTCTTTAACTTCAAAAGTAGAATAGTCAACGTTGCTGTCATCAACAACTTCAACCTTTACGTTATCTACGTAGAAGTGATGCTCGCCGAGATCCTTGCCGGCATCCTTTTCCTGGTTACCCATGTTGAAGCAGAGCTTACCAGCTATATCAGAAGCTTCCTTCATAGTGAACTTCTTTTCTACTGTCTGCCATTCTGTTGTAACGTTGCAGTCAGTCCATACATATGAACGGTAATCGCCGCCGTCCATCTGGATCATAGCTTCTGTATATCTTTCAACGTCGCTCTTGATATCGAAGCTGAGCTTGTATACACCATTCTCATAAAGAGGAATGATAGGGTAGTTGAGCTGTACGCCGTAGTTGAGCTTACCTACGTCGCTGATGCTTACGTCGAGAGCACCATCCTTAGCTGAAAGCTTAGCAGCAGCGCCGCCTGCAAGATAGAGACCGTACTTGTTTGTAGTGTCGCATTCAGGATTCTTGATAAGGTTCTGTCCTACCTTTGATTCTGCTGCGTAAACTACTGTGCTGTTTGCTGTTTCAAAAACTTCTGAAACTGACGGGAGCATAGCTGCTGCACACATTGAAAGTGAGAGACAAACTGCTGCTGCTTTGATCGCAATTTTGTTCATTTAAAAACCTCCGTAAAAATGTACATAAAATACTGCATCAGGACCGGACGGCAGTATTTTATGTAGCAAACCTCTTAATGATTTTTTTGTAAAAACCAAATAAATTTTCGCCTGATTTGAACATAGTCCTTGTTGATGATTTCATTATACCTTATCACTAAACTCTTTTCAATGATATATCGTGCAAACTTAATATACTATCATGCAAATTAATCAGGTGCATACAAAAAGGCAGACGTAAAAATCCTTTTACATCTGCCTAATAATGAAAATTGTATTATTTTTTGCAGCGGTTACTTGTCATTGTCTGATCCGTTCTTCTTATTTTTTCCTCTTTTCACTGCAGCTTTTATCAGTGTAATAATTCCGTTTATCAGACCTATTGCAACAAGAAGGCCTATTACTCCTGCGCCGACATACATGCATATCTTTTTACCTAAGTCTATGATGCTGTCTTTAAGTTCTGTTTCATCATCATCGTCATCTGACCTGTCAGATCTCTTTGAAGAACTGTCATCATCGTCATCGGAACTGTCAGTTTTCTTTTCCGACGCCTTTTTAGTAACTTCAGGTTTCTCTTCTTCGTCCTCTTCTGAGTCCTCTGAATCGTCGTATTTAAGGGCTTTGACCTCTCTTATCGGTTCGTCAGTAAGGAAACCTGTCATCCATGCAAGAGGGGCATTCCAGTTAATTGTACATTCGTTAGTGCTCCATGCTTCAATGTGGTCAACATAACAGAGCTGCGGAGCAATTTCACCGGATTCATAACCAAGTCCCTTTACCCACGGATCCTGAAGACCGGAGTTCGGTCCGCCGGCAAGAACTCCGTCAGGAGCTGAAGGGAATGCTTCGTCTATCTGATGTGACCACCAGCGGTGATGAGGATTCTTCGTGCTGTGCTCGCCGTAGCCTGTAACATAGCAGTTATCAAGCGGGTTGCGTCCCATAATATAGTCAAGCGCTGTTTTCGCTCCGTCAAGATAATCGGAATTTCCGGTCAGGTCATAGGCATAAGCCATGATCATTGATGTGTTTATGATAAATGAGTTTGATCCCCACGGATAGCCGTTTACAGTCTTTCCGTTTCCTGCAGCCACTTCAGATGACTTTATCGGAACTCCGTAACCCGGATTGTTTTCGAGGTCTATAAAATATTCCGATGCTTCTTCAAAGCTCTTGGTTTTCTTTTTAAGTTCCTTGTCAGATACGCCGTCCTTAACTGTCGCAAGAGACA
>JAGDDO010000186.1 GCA_017848205.1 Oscillospiraceae bacterium
ATCATTTTTTGCACATCAAGTCAATATAAAAATAGCGTTTATAACGTCAGAATCTACATAGTAAGGATACACTGATTAAACCGGAAATCCGGCTTCGCCGGATTTCCGGAGGTGGGATTTGCGGGGCTTCGCCCCGGACCCTGCGCTGATTTATGAATAAATCAGCGTTTCCTTAAGAGTTTCTGAAACGGCGATATTCAGTGTTTCGGCCATAGTTTCATCATAAGCAAGAAATATGTTGAAACTTATGCGCCTGATGTGATATAATTTAAAGCATAAATACAAAAACAATTATAATCCTGATAATTTATAAACCGGAGGATAAAAATGAAGAACGGAAAGATAGCTTCAGGAATAGCTGCACTGGGTCTCGCGCTCAGTCTTACAGGATGCGGCGAAGCAAACAGGATCCTTGAACAGGTTGACAACAGGGATTTTGACGCTGCGCTCGGTATTTATGATTCAAAGCCCCTTAAGGACAGGGAGATCGACACACTTTCAGAAGGTTTGAAAACACGTATCAGCACATATATCGACAGCTATGCAAAGAATGAGATCACCTATGAAGAACTTGAAAAGCTTATCGACTTCGCTGAACTTCTCAAGGTAAACGAAATAACTGCTTTCATTACGGATATTACTGACGATATCAATTCACTTAAGACATCAAAGGCAAACTACGACAGCGCTGAAAAGAACTACGAACTAAAGAACTATTTGCTGACTCTTGATTATCTCAATAAGGTCATCGAAAAGGACTGCTGTTACTCAGATGCTCAGCTTCTGAAGGACAAGACCATTTCCTTATACAGGGATGAGCTCACTTCAAAGGTCGATGAATATTTTGGCAATAATGATTACGCAGGTGCTGTAAGCTATGTTCGTCAACAGACCAAAAGGCTCGGATTTCCTGAAGAGCTTGCTTCGGATGCAGAAAATATGGAAAGCAAGGCTTTTACAGCAATGGCTGTTTTCCAGGCTGATGAATACGTACGCACCGGAGATATTATCGGTGCTCTTGATCAGATCGCCGGCGTTACAAATAATTATGAGATCAGGAATATGACTGAGCTTACAGAATACATCAGAACAATATCAATGGATGAAGTCAGGACAGCAATAGATAATGAAAACTACAATTATGCTCTGATGATCCTTAACAAGGCTGACGAGATAGCCGATGACGACGCGATCACAAAAGAGATAAAGGAGATCGAAGCAGTGATGCCTGTATATCTCTATGATCTTACCTGTACAAAAAAGAGCAGGTTAGAGATTATTGATTTAGGCGAGGAACTTAAAGACAGCCTTGGAAACATGTACACGGCAGGCAGCCTTTTTACACTGAGTACAAACAGCAGCTGGAGCAGAGAACCGGCAAGTGCGGAATACTATCTTGGAAAGAAGTACGGTGTATTAAGCGGTACGATCGCGTGCCAGAATACATCTGACAATGATGCAAAGGCGATCTTCAGAATCGAAGGTGACGATGAAGTTGTATTCGAGCAGGAAGTACACAGAAAGACGGCACCTGTACAGTTCAGCGTAGATATGTCGAAGTACGAATGGCTCAGGATTTCTCTTTCAAATCCGGACGGCGGGGAATGCAATGTTATTCTTGCAGACTGTAAGTTTGCAAAGCCGGGCAAAGCGGAAACTCCTGCAGTAACAGAGGCTGAGACAACGGAAGCTCTGGGTGCAGCAACAGAGGCTGAAGGCAGGAAAGCAGCTGAAACTGAAGTTACAACATTAGTCCGGACAGAGGAAAAAGCAGAAGAAACCAAAGCAGCTGAAGAAACAGAGGCTGCAGAATAAGTAATCGAAGTTATGTACGAATTTACAGTCTCTTCAGCCCTGAAATACGGCCATAAGGGTACAGATACACTTGAATATATCGGCCTTACACTTAAAAACGGGTGTTTTGAACGCTTCAAGCTCTATCATTTTGCTAAGAATGATTTTGAAGTCCATGAGGGATGGCGGAAAGAGATGTTTGAAAGATGGCTGAAGCGCATCTGCGAAAACTACGAAGCGAAGATATGTGATTTTTCTGAGGCTGGTACTATTTATGCACCGACTTACAGAATGATACTTCAGTTCCGGAATTTTTTCAGCATGGATACCGCGGAAAAGCTGATTTCAGAAGAATTTCCGGATGTGCCGTGTGAAATCAGGAACAGATGCATCAGATGTATGAAAGCCCTGAAAGAAGGACTTGGAATACAGGAGTCACCGCTTATGCAGGTTGGTATCGAGCTGGATGCAAACATGAAGTTTAAAAGTTTCAAGTATTATCTGTGCGTCGAAAAAACAAAGCACCCGAAGGAGAATCTTGCTGAAGCTATGGCTGGTTTTGCGGATGCTGCAGGCGTATGCAGTGATACAGGGCGCATGGACAGACTCATACGGGATGTCTGCACATGCTGGTACAGACAGACTTTTATAGGTGTCAATGACGGTGCAGAAGAGACGGAGGCAAAGCTCTACTTTATATCAGAGATCTTCGGACGGGCTCTGAAAACAAAGCCTGCCGAACAGACAGAACGCATAAGTGAGATCCTGGGGTTTGACAAGGGACTTACAGAAGAACTCATGACCGCATGGGAACAGTCGCATTTATACCCGCAGGGCCTTGCAGTGACCTTTGGCGATCCTTCAGTGCTCAGGCTGTACCTGAGAGAACTGCAGGAAGCGTATTTCAGATAGTGGTTAATAACATAATGCAGGCCCCTCACAGCAAGAGAAAAAGAAAAGCTCAGAAACAGCGTAAAAGCAGTGTTTCTGAGCTTTTTGATTTGGTGACCCGTACGGGAATTGAACCCATGATTCCGCCGTGAAAGGGCAGCGTCTTAACCTCTTGACCAACGGGCCATATGGTAGCGGCAGTGGGATTCGAACCTACGACCAATCGGGTATGAACCGAGTACTCTAGCCAACTGAGCTATGCCGCCATTTTGTGTGCTGTGCATCACACAGCTTTTATATTATACTATATTTTTAACTCTCTGTCAAGAGAAATTTAAAATTTTTTTATTTTTGCTAAAAACGATTAACGTGACAGCGCTGTCAAATGTGATGGGAAAATATGTCTGCTCTAACCGTTTTTTTTTAATAATATAATGATACTATTTTGTGTTATTGTGATTTGATTTTTTATATCACTCGGTTTTACGCGGATCGTGCATGTTAATATTTTAACCTTTTCTGTATAAACAAACAGACCTCTGATTTTATAAAGAATCAGAGGTCTGTTTGCGTCTTGTATTATGCTATACTAAAGAAAGGAGTTCCGATCAATAGATAATGTCTTTAATTAAGCAAGAATATAGTCTTCTGCTATTTCGCTTACGAAATCCGGCTCTACGATGTTTCTTACCAGTGTTTCGATGAAGTCTATTGCCTGATCACGCTTTGTTGTGAAGCTGTGGAGTATGGTCTCACGGTGTGAGTGTGTGTCTTTTACCATGATTCCGTATACGTTCTGCTTTGTTTCCTCGTCTGTTTCGCTGAAAGCTGTGTAGATGAGTTCTGTGTTACCAAGGCATTCATTATAAATTGTTTTCATAGTTTTTTCCTCCTGAAATTACGTTTTCTTTTTGATTTTTTGTTTTTATAGTTTGTTTTTTTATTTGATTTTGTTTTGCTGTTTTCTATGCTTTTATTATAAAATATATTTCGAACGATTTCAACCGTTTCGCCCTAAGAGGTAGTCGTTTCGCCCTAAGAGGTATTTTTTCTCCTAAGAGTTTCCATTTCGTAGTAAAAAATATATACATAATGACGTTAAATCGTATAAATAATCGTGGAATATTTTGCGTCAGGCAATATATGCCTTTGATTTTCTGCATTCTTATATATATATTAAAGGAGAAGGATAAGTATGAAAACCCAATTTTTCATAAAAAAAATCATGGTTTACAACCTGATTTTAAACCATTAAACCTTTGCAACCAACCAACATGCAACTCGAAACTGTAAATCTTGAAACTATGTGGTTTGTGAACTGACAAGAGGTTTAAAGGTTTACAAAAGCACCTTTAAACCTCATTAAACCGCGGAAATACGTGCTGTAGAATGGCCGCACCAACACCAAAAATCTATTGACAACTGCGATGAAAAGGTATATAATTAAACTACAGTTAAAAACAGGTCAATAATTAGTTGACAACAGTTCGTGGACCCCGGGAGGAAAATATATGGAACAAACAGAACAGCAGTATGTTACTATAAAAGAATTTGCAACGCTTGCAAATGTAACAACTCAGGCAGTTTACAAACGATTAAACCAGACAGACAGTTCATTAAACAAGTTTGTAAAGTATAACGGAAAGATGAAACTCATAAGCAAGGATGCACTTGAACTTTTTGCCGATGCACCTGTAAACCAGCAGGGCGAAGGTGACGGAATATACGAAGATATCAGCCTTCAGGCACAGACAACCCTGTTTTCATCCTACTTTGATGCAACTTTAAAGGTTTTATCGGAACAGATAAGCTCAAAGGACCAGCAGATAAAACAGCTTATGGACTGCAATACTGATCAGCATCTGAAGATGCAGCAGCAGCTTGAAATGAAGGATAAACAGCTTCAGGAACAGCTTTCTGCAAAGGACAGACAGATAGCAGACCTTCAGAAACTTCTTGATCAGCAGCAGCAGCTCCACCGCGCGGAACAGGAACAGTTCAGACTGATAGC
>JAGDDO010000017.1 GCA_017848205.1 Oscillospiraceae bacterium
AGTCCCCATGTACCGAGTGAAGTGAGTATTACAACACCGAAAAGGTTGATCGGGTCAGGACCGAAACATGAGTTGAGTGTGTTTTTCGGAACACCGGCTTCAATATCGCCGAGCTGTGTGAGGACTGATGAGAAACCGCCCTTTTCGTTGAGTGCGAAAAGAATAACGGCGATGATACCGCCGAGCATGATGATGCCCTGAACGAAGTCATTGATTGCTGTAGCTGCATATCCGCCGAGAATAACGTAAACTGCAGTAAGAAGTGCCATGGCGATGATACATACTGAATAGTCGATGTTAAATGCCATTGAGAAAAGTCTTGAAAGGCCGTTGTAAACAGATGCAGTATATGGAATAAGAAAAATAAAGATTATTACCGCAGCTGCTGTCTTGATGCCCTTTGACTTGAATCTTTTTTCGAAGAACTCAGGCATTGTTGAAGCTTCAAGGTGCTTTGTCATCGTTCTTGTTCTTCTTCCTAGAACGATCCACGCAAGCGCGCTTCCGATAACGGCGTTTCCTATACCGATCCATGAAGCTGACATACCGTAGTTCCATCCGAACTGGCCGGCATATCCTACGAAAACGACCGCTGAAAAATAAGATGTACCGAAGGCGAAAGCGGTAAGCCATGAGCCTACGTTTCTTCCTCCGAGAATAAATCCGTCGATGGACGAACTTTTACTGTGTGTTGATACACCAATGCCGATCATCATCAGCACGTAGAGTATCAGAATTGCAATTATCATTGTATATACCTCCTGATTTTATAATTTCCGTCACCGCTTTAAACTGTTAAAGTAAAAATCTGACTTTAATGGTTTAAAGCAATAGAGCCTTTAATAGTATAGCAAAGGATATCTCTTATGTCAACCGCATTTTACATTTTAGTTAAACATGCATAATTGCACTGGTTATTAACTGTCCAAAGTTAAAAGCCGCAGTCTTAAGGGAGCAGAGAAAAAGACACGTCCCGTTTTACAGAACGTGTCTTTTCTGAGTTTATATTTTCGCAGTATTATCTGAGAAGTTTTCCTTCGTTTTCATGAGGAGCCGGAGCAAATGCGTTTTCGTTTCTGAACGCTTCGGCAGCATCCTTTTTCTTTTCAATTACTTCTGCTCTGCGTTCCTGCTCTTCCCTGATCTTCTCCAGATTTTCCTTCTGTCTTTCTTCGGCTTCTTTTATTTTTTCCTCAGCCTTCTTCTTCAGATCTTCATCGTCATCATCATGTCCCGGATGAACAGGGTGAGACGGTGCGAAAGGAGGTTCATGCTTTTCAGGTTCTTCTGTCGGCTGAACCGGTTCAGCAGGATGAGAAGGCGCTGCAGGATGGGTAGGATCGGCCGGAAGTGACGGCTCTGCCGGGTGAGTCGGATCGGCAGGATGTGACGGTACAGCCGGTTCAGACGGCTTGACAGGATGCTGAGGATCTCCCGAAGGAGCATCGGCACCTGCTGACGGAGGTACAGCGACAGGACCTTCCTGTGTTCCGTGCGGTTCCGGCACGACCGGTGAATTCGCAGGAGCAGGAGTATTTTCTTCGGAATGTGTCTGCCTGCTTTCATTATTCTTTTCTGTCACTGCGCCGGCTTCTGTTTCCGCAGGAACTGCAGTTTCAGACGGGACATCTGTAACAGAAGTCACCTCCGGTTCCGTAGTAACTTCGGTTACTGTAGTTTCTGCAGCTGTCGTCTGTGAGGCAGCTGTTGTTACATATGAGCGCTGTTCATCATTTTTTCCGTAAAACGAATTCGGTATACTGCTTCTGACAGAATATAGTCCTGAAAAAGCGAGAGCGAAAACTGCAGCAGCAGATATAATAGGACGGATATTGAAACGTGCAGGACGTTTGATA
>JAGDDO010000187.1 GCA_017848205.1 Oscillospiraceae bacterium
AAGCAATGATGGCTGCTATGATGAGCGTTACTGATCCTGGTGACAAGGTAATAGTTTTCTCTCCGTTCTACGAAAACTACGGCGCTGACACAATTCTTTCAGGAGCAGAACCAATCTACGTTCCGCTCATCCCACCGTCATTCCGCTTTGATCCGGAAGTACTCGAAGATGCCTTCAGACAGCATCCTAAAGCACTCATACTCTGCAATCCGTCAAATCCGTGCGGCAAGGTGTTTACATATGACGAACTGAAGATCATAGCAGATCTTGCAGCAAAATACGATACTTTTGTTATTACAGATGAAGTGTACGAACACATCGTTTATGCTCCGCATAAGCACGTTTATTTTGCAAGTCTTCCGGGCATGTGGGAAAGAACCATATCATGCTCGTCACTTTCGAAGACATATTCCATCACCGGCTGGAGACTCGGCTATGTAATAGCCCCTCCGCATATCATCGACAGAGTAAAGAAAGTTCACGACTTCCTTACAGTAGGAGCAGCCGCACCGCTTCAGGAAGCTGCGGTAACAGGACTTCGTTTCGGTGACGACTACTATAAATGGCTCGAAGACAAGTACACTGAAAAACGTAACCTTTTCCTTAAGGGGCTCGATGACATCGGTATCAGCCATACCGTTCCGGAAGGTGCTTACTACATTCTCCTTGACATTTCAGAATTCGGCTACGAAAGTGACCTTGATTTCTGCGAAAAGCTTGCCGAATATGTAGGGGTAGGAGCAGTTCCGGGCTCAAGCTTCTTTAAGGAACCGGAAAACAGATATATCAGACTTCACTACGCAAAGAAAAACGAAACACTTGAAAGTGCTCTCGAACGTCTTAACGACATCAGAAAAAAGATGCCGAAGGCGTAACTATTTATATAACGAAAAACAGCACCTCAGCTTACGGAATGTGAGTAAGCTGAGGTGCTGTTCTGTTTTAGCGTGGGGGCTGGGGCGAAGTCCCGCAAATCCTGGCTCCGGAAATCCGGAGAAGCGGGATTTCCGGTTTAATCAGTGTATCCCTTAAAGAGCTTTTATTTCAGAACACCAAGTGCATGCTTTGCAGCTATCATGCCGAATGTGTAGCATCTGCCGAGGGAAAGCCCCGTCTGGTGGAAAGGATAGTCGGCACCGCCGTAGAACGGTCCGCCGAGGTTTCCGGCACAGTAAAGACCCGGTACCGGAGTGCCGTCTGATTTAAGTGCCTGTGCATTTTCATTTGTGATAACACCGGATACACCGGCAGAAACACGAATGTGCTTTCTCGCGCCCCAGAACGGAGCCTTTTCTATCTTATGCATGTACTTTGCCGGCTTGCCGAAATCAGTGTCGCACTTACGGTCACAGAGTTCGTTGTAACGGTCGATGCTTTCCTTCATTTTATCGTAAGGGATACCAAGCACATCTGCCAGTTCCTCAAGTGTATCGCAGCGATGCAGGTCGATGAGATTTTTAAATACACCCTTTGGATCTTCGACCGCACCCGGAATGAATTTCTCCATTACCTGCGGCGGCACCATTCCGTCAACGAATTCGTCCTCAGGCCATGAAGTGTAGTCGCTGTCATATATCGCACAGTACCAGCCCTTTGACCCTTCTTTATGATCTGCGTCAAGATTCTTACCCTTAAATGAAGGCTGATATTTCAGCAGGTTGCCCATATAGACAAAACCGGTATATTCGTTTGTAAATCTTTCACCGTTCATGTTGAGAAAAAGGAAAGGTTCCTCGAACATAAGGGCAGAGTCGAAGTCGTGCATCATCTTTGTGTGACCGAGTGGTTCCATTTCAGCACCTGCACTTAATGCAAGCAGATGTCCGTCACCGGTCTTGCCGAACTGTTTCTTGTCGAATTCAGCAATATCCGGACACCAGTGATCCACCATTGCAGCGTTGTTTGTGTAGTCACCGGTAGCAAGTATCACGGCCTTTGATGCGTTGAAACGAATGTATTTACCGTCTTTGTTCTTGGCGATAACACCTGTGACTCTTCCGCCTTCGGTTACGAGCTGAACGGCAGGTGTTGAGTAATAAGTTTCGAGGTTATCATGTGATACCATTATCCTGTCGAGAGCGTTCTGAAGTGCATTTCCTACATTCAGCGGCTTCGGACCTATCCACGGAGCCCAGAAATAACAGTGGTCATCGCCGTAGTCGTATGCGGTAAGACGATCTTTCCATACACCGGTAAAGTCACCGCTTGTGCTTCTGAAGGCACAGAGTCTGTCTCCGTCATTGAGGAGCTTTGCACTGTCGGTATTGCTGTCAACTTTACTTCCGTCACCGTATTCAGTTTCCGTTGTAAGTCCTGCACGGTTTAAAAACCACATCATTGCTTCCTCGGAATGTTCAGCATAGGCACGAAGCTGTTTGGTGTCTGAACGCCAGTCGCAGAGACTGTTTGTGTGGTGTATCCACTTTGCAATGCCAGCTTCGGTGGAACGTGACTTTATTATCGCAGAACCGCAGTTGCCCTGAGATACAACAGCAGGCTCTTTCTGGAGTATGGCTGTTTTTGCGCCCATTTCAGCCGCCCAGCCGGCAGCAGGAACTCCCGATGCTCCTGCACCGACTACAACTATGTCATAATCTTCGTTTTTCCAGATAACGATATCACCAAGTTCACAGCAGGAATCGCTTATTTCCGATTCCGTAAGCCCGTCGGGGATGTTTTTTTCGATGTTGTCCATATTGCATGATTCCTTTCATAATATATTGAGCAGTCAGTACCTGCATATCATTATAATTATATCACTTTATGATCGATATGTAAATCTTTTTTTGTGTGGAAGCTATCAGCCGTTAGCTTATGTGTAGGGGCTGCCTTTGGCAGTCCGCATAATTCAAGATT
>JAGDDO010000188.1 GCA_017848205.1 Oscillospiraceae bacterium
CCGGATGTAGTATACATCTTCAACATCGGCGATGCATATAAAGATACCACCATTGAAGCACAGATCATTGACCGTGATCACATAGACTTTGAGGTGAACAGAACGTACAGCGAGCATCTCGAATACTATGCTGATATAAGCTATAACCAGCTTGCGTTCTACACAAACGG
This sequence comes from Oscillospiraceae bacterium, assembly GCA_017848205.1. The sequence goes on from JAGDDO010000188.1 coordinate 171, forward strand.
CGAACTTACCGACTTTGCAAAGCATTTTTATGCAAAGACCATAGACAGACCGAACATGGCATACGTGCTTAATGCGGAATTAAAGGAGCTTCCGGGCTCGGAGCTCCAGATCACTCTGACGCGTCTTTTCACGAACAAGAAGACCGAGGAAATCGAGAACATGTTCTGCGAGTCGTACACGGTAAACCGTATTACGGCAAAGGGAACTGATTCAAAGGGCAATGAAGTTGATCTGAGCCATATAAAGAACGAGCCGGGAGTATAAAAAAATATTGCAAAAACTGCCGTTATGAGTTATAATTGAATTACGGAAATACTTCGGGTAAAAGTTTTCGGGAATTATTCCCGCACTCCCGGAATCATCACGGTTTCCGGCAATCATAATACGGAGAAACATACCATGCCACGATTTTTTGTAGACAGTATAACAGACGAAAAATATGCCTGTATCACGGGTGAAGATGCCCGTCATATAAGCCGTTCCCTTCGCATGAAGAAGGAAGATGCACTTACTGTCACCTGCGGCGGTATCGACTACTCCTGTGTAATAAAGGAAATATCTGACGAAGCAGTTTCGCTCGAGGTTCTTTTTTTCAATAAATGCAAGTCTGAACCGGGCATAGACCTTACGCTTTTTCAGGCCGTTCCGAAGCTTGACAAGCTGGAGTTCATAATCCAGAAGTCAGTGGAGCTTGGCGTGAACCGGATCGTGCCGGTGCTGACAAGGCGATGCGTTTCAAGGCCGACCGAAAAGGACTTTGCGAAAAAGCTTGTACGCTATCAGAAAATAGCACTGGAAGCGGCAAAGCAGTCCGGAAGGGGCATTGTTCCTGAAGTTGCACCGATGATAAACTTCGGTGAGGCACTTGAACAGATGAAAAAGACCGACGTGCCGCTGATGCTTTACGAACAGGGCGGTGTCCGTTTTTCCGAAGCGGGGCTTAAAAACACCGGTACGGTTTCCATACTTATCGGAAGCGAAGGCGGATTTGATGAATCGGAAGTCGCAAAGGCGGACGAGGCCGGAATAAAGCGCATCTGGCTCGGTGACCGTATTTTACGCTGTGAAACAGCACCGCTTGTGGCTGTTTCCCTTACAATGTTTCTTACAGGTAACCTGTAAACGATAAAGGCGGTGGACTGCAGAGCTCCGCCGGATAACACTACATCTGCAGAGAATGGAGAAAGATTATGAAACACACTTTACTTGGAATTATTGCAGCGGCTGTATCAGTAACTGCAGCTATTATCGCAGTGGTAGCTATCAAGAACTATTCCGAAAAAAAGAAAGCTCTTGAAGATGATGATTTCGATGATGATTACGATTATGACGATGACTGCGGCTGTGACTACGACGAATGTGAATTTGATGAATATGATTTCGACGAGGATTTCTCATGCGAAGATGAGTGTGACATTGACGATTTCGAAGACGGCAAGGATCTTGATGACCTCCTCGATGAAGAAGCAGCAGCAGATGCAGCAGACGAAGAAGCAAAGGCTTCAGAGGAAAAGAAGAACGACAGCAAGTGATTTTTGTTAAGGACTTGCTTTAACCGGAAGACAGGGCATGATCTTTGTCCTGTCTTAAATTTTGGAAATAAATAACGCTTTTACGGAGGAAAAAATGGCAAAAGAAATAAAGAAAAAGACACTCGGGGTACCTGTCGGCAATGATGAAAAGCAGAAGGCTCTTGAAATGGCTATCGCCCAGATCGAAAAGACATACGGCGCAGGTGCGGTAATGCGCCTCGGCCAGACAAAGGCTCTTGACGTTGAAGCTATTCCTACAGGTTCAATGACACTTGACATGGCGCTTGGCATAGGCGGCGTTCCGAGAGGACGTATCGTTGAGATATACGGACCTGAAAGTTCAGGTAAGACGACCGTTGCTCTCCACGTTGTTGCCGAAGCACAGAAGATGGGCGGAAACGCTGCATTTATCGACGTTGAGCATGCACTTGATCCGGTTTATGCAAGTGCTCTCGGAGTTGACATAGACAATCTTCTCGTTTCACAGCCGGACAGCGGTGAACAGGCTCTCGAAATTGCCGAAGCTCTCGTTCGTTCAGGTGCTATTGACATTCTCGTTCTCGACTCTGTTGCAGCTATGACTACAAAGGCCGAGATCGACGGTGAAATGGGCGATCTTCACGTAGGCCAGCTTGCAAGACTCATGTCGCAGGCTATGAGAAAGCTCACTTCAGTTATCTCGAAGTCAAACTGCGTTGCCATTTTTATCAACCAGGTACGTGAAAAGATCGGTGTAATGTACGGAAACCCTGAAACAACACCGGGCGGACGTGCTCTCAAGTTCTACTCATCAGTACGAATCGAAGTAAGAAAGGGCGAAACACTCAAGAACGGTACCGAAGTCATCGGTGCGCGTACAAAGTGCAAGGTCGTTAAGAATAAGGTAGCTCCTCCGTTCAAGGAATGTGAATTCGACATCATGTACGGTCAGGGTATTTCACGTGTAGGCGAAGTCCTCGACCTTGCTGTTGAACTCGACATCGTAAAGAAGGGCGGCGCATGGTTCAGCTACAATGAAACAAAGCTCGGCCAGGGACGTGACAACGCCAAGGAAGTTCTTAAGAACGACACAGCTTTAAGACTCGAGATCGAGGAAAAAATAAAGGAAAATGCCCAGAAGCTCGCCGCTGCAACTGTTAAGTCAAAGGCTGAGGCAAAGCTTGCGGAAGCTGCAAAGGCGGCATCACAGGCTGCAGCAGCAAAGGATGATGTTTCCGTAAGTGCGGATGACGACTTCGAGGAATTTGCTCCTGCCGGTGCTGACGAGTGATAATAAACTCCGTTGCAAAGTATAAGGGTACGACCTATGAGGTGGTCATAGACGGTAATAAGATCTATCTTCACCGCGAAATAGTCGCGGATTTCGGCTTAAGACCGATGACAGAGATAAGTCCGGAGAAATACAGAGAAATGCTCCTTGCCTCGGAAAGACGGCGCGCCACGGAGCGTGCGCTCTATCTACTCGACTACCGTGACTACTCGTATGTCGAGCTTTTCAGGAAGCTTCGTGAAAACTACGACGAAGACATCTGCTACTACGCAGTTGACAAGCTCGCTTCCCTTGGAATGATAAACGACCGCCGCTACGCGGAAAATCTGGCACGTAAATACATTGAAGTAAAGAAATTCGGTGCTTACCGTGCATCGCGCGAGATGTATCAGAAGGGCCTTGACCGTGAACTTGTGGATGAGGTCTTAAGTGCCTATGAAGACGGTACCAGAGAACGTATATGTGAAATAATCAGAAAAAAATATTCCGGCAGTCTTGATGACCGCGACAAGGTCAGAAAGATGAAAAACGCACTTGTCCGTCAGGGCTACAGCTTCGATGATATCAATGCGGCTGTAAAGATGATGGACTGTGAATGCGATGATGAATATTCATAAATCAATAAAAAATAAAGGTGGTATTCCAGCATGCCTGTAAAAATCGGTATGGTATCCCTCGGCTGTTCAAAGAACCTTGTTGACAGTGAAAGGATGCTCTATAAGGTCCGTGAACGCGGATATGAGATAGTTACAGACCCGGCAAAAGCAAATGTGGTCATCGTTAACACCTGTGGTTTCATTAAGGAAGCCAAGGAGGAGGCGATCGAAACTATCCTTGAACTTGCAAAGCTCAAGGGTGAAGGTACAGTAAAGAAAATTATCGCTACAGGATGTCTTGTTCAGCGATACAGGGAAGAATTTGAGGCTGAGTTCAAAAACGAAGTCGATGCCGTTGCAGGTATCGGTTCCGAGGACGATATTCTCGGACTCATCGACAAGGTGCTTGCCAACGAGCACGTAGTTGAATTCAAGGACAAGCTTCTTCTTGAATGTACAGGAAAGAGAATAATAACGACTCTTCCGTTCTTTACATACTTAAAGATCGCCGAAGGATGCAGCAACTGCTGCAGCTACTGTGCTATCCCGATGATAAGAGGAAAATACCGCAGCGTTCCTATGGAAGATGTCCTTAAGGAAGCACGCTGGCTTGCGGAAAACGGTATCACCGAGCTTATAGTTGTTGCGCAGGATTCCACACGCTACGGCGAGGATCTTTACGGAAAGTCAAGACTTCCTGAGCTTCTGCGCGAACTCTGTAAAATAGACGGACTTAAGTGGATAAGAGTTCTCTACTGCTATCCTGAACGAATCACTGACGAGCTTATCGACGTTATTGCGTCTGAGCCGAAGATCGTTAAATACATGGACATACCGATCCAGCACAGCGACGAAAAGATACTCAAAGCTATGGGACGCGGCGGTTCGGAAGCAGAACTGCGTGCGCTCTTTAAAAAACTCCGCGAAAAGATAGACGGACTGGTAATAAGAACAACTCTTATCACCGGTTTCCCGGGCGAGACCGAGGAACATTTCAACTCCATGGACGAATTCATTAATGATATGGATTTCGACAAGCTCGGCTGTTTCCCTTACTCCGAGGTGGAGGGAACAAAGGCTGCCACAATGCCTGATCAGGTGGATGAGGAAGTACGACAGCACCGTGCCGAGATAATCATGGAACAGCAGCAGCTCATAAGCGAGCAGAAAAATCTCCGCATGATAGGAAAGACCGTTGAAGCGGTAGTCGAAGGTTTTGACCAGTGGGCTGAATGCTATTTCGGAAGAACCGCAGGCGACGCACCTGACATTGACGGAAAGATATTCTTTGACTGTGACCACAAGCTGGAAGTCGGCCAGTTTGTACGTGTACACGTAAATGAATCACTTGACTACGATCTGATGGGAGATGTAACAGATGAACCTGCCGAATAAGCTTACGCTTTTAAGAGCGGTACTCGTACCTTTTTTCATTCTGTTTTTCTATCTTGAACAGGTACCGGGAAATTACATTATCGCATTTGTGATATTCGGTGTGGCGTCATTTACCGATTTTCTTGACGGACACATCGCCAGAAAGCAGGGACTTGTAACTACATTCGGTAAATTCCTTGATCCTCTTGCAGACAAGGTCCTCGTTGTTTCAGCGCTCTGCTGCTTTACGGAAAAGGGACTCATGTCAGCTGTCCCGCTTATCATCATAGTTGCAAGGGAATTCATGGTATCAGGACTCCGTCTTGTTACTGCAAATGAAGGCGTTGTAGTGGCTGCCGGCATATGGGGCAAGCTCAAGACAGCGTTTACAATGGTTGCGATCGTAGCTATCCTTCTTTTCTGCTGTGCAGGCGTTACTGAAAAGTTTGCAGTCATTTCAGATATACTCATCTGGATCTCGACGGTGCTTACCGTTATTTCCGGAGGAGTTTACCTTAAGGGCTACTGGAAATATATCGACACAGATAAATGATCACTGGATCACAGATCCTTACCGTACTTAACATTTTCCAAGGAGGAATAATTATCATGTTGCTCTACAACACGATGACAAGAAAAAAAGAAGAATTCAAGCCGCTTAACGACGGTGTTGTCAATATCTATGCCTGCGGACCAACGGTTTACAACTACATCCACATCGGAAACGCGAGACCTATCTGTTCTTTCGATGTTCTCAGAAGATACCTTA
>JAGDDO010000189.1 GCA_017848205.1 Oscillospiraceae bacterium
ACTGCACAGATACCGGTCACATATTTCTGCAACGGTACAGTCTGCGCCACCTATACCTTCAACGGTACCGGAGGAAAATATGTCTCCGCGGTTCGTAAGGTAAACATGTATTCACGTTTCAACACCGTTAGGTTCTATTTCGGACAGAGCGGTCTTGATATAAAAAGCATTAGGTACAGGTTGGTAAAGCCTTTTGAAAAAAGGCATGATTAAGAAAGTGGGGATTCTATGAAAATTACACTTAATCCGGACGAAGAAGTAGTAAAAACAATCAAGGAAGGTCTTGAACGCACAGGCGGTTACTGTCCGTGCAGAATAGGCAAAAAGGAAGAATACAAGTGCATGTGCCAGGAATTCAGAGATCAGATAAAAGATCCTGATTATGAAGGTTTCTGTCACTGTATGCTCTACTACAAATCAAAATAAAATACGGAGGTTATAAAATGGCAGAGATCAATGTTACTCTTGACAACTTTGAGGAAGACGTGGAAAAGTGCAGTATGCCTGTTCTTCTTGACTTCTGGGCAGAGTGGTGCGGACCATGCAGAATGCTTTCGCCGGTTGTCGCTGAGGTAGCCAAAAAATATGAAGGAAAAATCAGAGTAGGCAAGGTAAATGTGGATGAGGTTCCTGAACTCGCTGATTCCTTCGGAGTTTCAAGCATTCCTATGCTCATGGTCATGAAAGACGGAAAATGCATGACCACTGCAGTAGGATACAGAGATCAGCCGCAGGTTGAAAAAATGGTTGAAGATTATCTTTGATCACAGCACTTTTGTAAACGCCGATTTACGGGGATCCGGGGCGAAGCCCCGCAAATCCCACCTCCGGAAATCCTGCGAAGCCGGATTTCCGGTTAAATCAGTGTTTCCTTATAAAAACAGCTGCTTAACTTATTGGTTAAGCAGCTTTAATTTTTTGATCGTTTAACTTAATACAATATTTGTGCGCAATATACATAAAATTACTTGATTTTCGCAGGTTTATGTGTTAAAATAATAATCAGGATTGGATGACGGGCGTTATCAGGTATGCCCGTAAAAATTGAATCAATTAGGTAAGGAGCGTATGTAAATGAAAGTTTTTAAACGAATAGTGTCATTTATGACAGCCGCAGGGCTGTGCGGTACAATGGCAGGATACCTGACATTCAGTGAAAATGAGGTAAAGGCGGCAACGGTCGTATCTCTTTCACCGAACAGCAAATACGAGATCAACAACGGCGTGTTTGAAGGATGGGGCACATCACTCTGCTGGTGGGCTAACCGTGTGGGATATTCCGACGAGCTTGCTGAAAAGACGGCAGAGCTTTTCTTCGGAGACACAGGCCTTCGCATGAACATTGCCAGATTCAACATCGGCGGCGGTGACGATCCGTCGCATAACCACATCACGAGAACTGACTCGAACATGCCTGGTTACTCAAAGTACCAGAACGGTCAGGTGATCTATGACTGGAACGCTGACTACAATCAGAGAAATGTTCTTAAAAAGGCTATAGGAAAGAACAAGGACCTTATAGTTGAAATGTTCTCGAACTCGCCTCCGTACTACATGACAAACAGCGGATGCACCAGCGGTAACAAAGACGCAGGCAAGAACAACCTCAAGGATGAATGGTACGCCGGCTTTGCAGACTACATGGCTGAGGTATGCGCCCATTACGAAAAGGAATGGGGCATCCATATTCAGAGCGTTGAACCGTTCAATGAACCGTATACGAATTTCTGGGGAGCATACAGCGCAAAGCAGGAAGGCTGCCACTTCGATATCGGTAACAGCGAATCAAAGATGCTCATGGAAATGAAGCGTGCAATGGACGCAAAGAACATGGGCTGCACAATGATAGTAGCATCTGACGAAACCTCCATCGATACTCAGATCGACGCATTCAAGGCTCTTTCAGGAGATGCCAAGAAGGTAGTTCAGAGAATC
>JAGDDO010000190.1 GCA_017848205.1 Oscillospiraceae bacterium
GTTTAGCGTGCGGCAAATCTTTCAGTTTTATATGCTATATGCACAAAGTTCAAAGCAGTGTTTACGGATTATTAGTGAATGTTATTATGAATCCTAATTTGTACTTTTCCAAAATTGCGAAATCAAATACAAGTACAATTGCGGACTATTGATTACAAAAACTCGGTTCTCATACACAGGAAAAAGGCGCCCCGCCAAGCGGAACGCCCATGTGTGTATATGTGCGCATAAGATAATGTCTGTTTATCACTCAGCACTGACTGGTGTTTTCAATCGTATCTATTGTACTGAGCTTGTTTTTTCTGATTAAAAATTACGGAGATGAATTCGGGCCGAGTGAAGTGATTTTATCAGCTTCTCCTACACCTGCCATCTTGGCAAATTTCTCAGATGCAACCGGATCACGTGTATTTTCCTTACTGCTCTGATTAGTATCATTCTTTATCTCACCGTCTTTCGATACTGCAACATATGTAAACTTGATCGTACCGTCACGATAACATACATTTACCTGATAGCGATACCATGTTTTATTTGATTTACAAAGCATATTATTACATACTGGTCTTCTGTAGGCATACTCTGCCGCTACTTCAACACCATCTTCAGTTACCGCATTCTTTTTTGTAGTATAAGCAGAAGCCGAGGTAATAAATCCATTTTCCTGCAATAACTCTGCTATTCTTATACTGCTTACACGAACTTCATTTTTATCGACATAAATATATCCATGATCATCAGGATCCTGTCCGCCTACTGAATATTTCCACGGATTTTTGGTGAAAACTTCGAATTTAGGTTCATACATTGCTTCTGCCTGTATCGCTTCGCACATAATTCTTGCATTTTCAGCATCTGCAGTGTTATTAGCCTTTTCCATCCATCCTACCATAGTAGGTACAATGATAGCTGCAAGAATACCGATAATAGCTATTACAACTATAAGCTCAATAAGCGTAAAACCATGAAGTTTCTTTTCCGACCATTCTTCGTACTGCTCTTCGTAATACTCTTCCTTCTTCATAACGACTCCTCCTGTCTGTCGTATTTCACAGCCCGGATCTTCTCAGATCTCCTGCATATTTCCTGAACACTGCAAGCTCCCGGACATTATCCCCCTGCCGGAACTGACGCTTTTCATCCTTGTGCATCTTTATCTGCCAGTGTTTTTCTGAAAGTGCTGATATATTTATCAGCAGAGCATTCGGAGCTAAGCCCCTTTAACTCCCGTTCAGCAGATCCGGAAAATCTGTATCTGCTGTATATCATTTTTTATTAACAGTAGTAACGCAAAAAAGCTGATACCATACGGTATCAGCCCTTGAATTTCAATAATAATAAATGATATCCCGCTTTTTCAAGCCCCGATCAGTTAAGCTCTGCTTTCAGTTTTTAATAATTGATCACAGTTTACTTTCCTTTCTCATCTTTTTTAGATTTCATTTAAGATCATGCAGCTGGCTGTCATACCGTTTAAAGGATTAGACCCGTTAGCTTTGCGTCCTTGTTTTTCAACAAGTTTGCCAAATATTTTTTCAACTTAACTACTGTATTTAGTATAACACTCTGGTTATGAAATGTCAATGGATTCGCAAAAATTAGTCTGTTTTCGTACAGTTGCACATTCGTACTATGCCGTATCTATACAAAGCAACGTCTGATTATCAGACTTTTATCGAGTAATATAAAGAGCAGATAAACAACGTTCAAACCAAATCTGTGAAGCAGAAAATATGCCTTTATTTTCAAGTATCTATAACGAAAAACTGCCCGCATCAGAAAAGTAATCTGACGTGAGCAGTCTGTTTTGTTTCAATGCGGGTGACAGGACTTGAACCTGCACACCTTGCGGCACCAGAACCTAAATCTGGCGTGTCTGCCAGTTTCACCACACCCGCATATGCCGGATACGACACAAACATTATTATACTCCTTAATCGTCATTTTGTCAAGTTCTGCGGTCATCAAATTTTTATAGCCAAATAGCCGCCCCGACCTTTGTTTAATGTGTATAAAAGTTCGTGATTCAGTATTAATTTTCTTGACGAAACAACGCTTTTTATACTATACTATATAGTATAACAGACTGTAACGCTGCGGCGTAATATATATGATCGTTTATTATGATAAAACTGGGGTGACAACAATGGCCGGAAACATTTATGATAACAGGGAACTTTCGTGGCTGAAATTCAATCAGCGCGTACTGCAGGAATCGCTGGACACATCGGTTCCTCTGCTTGAAAGACTGACTTTCACAGCAATATTCCAGTCAAATCTGGACGAATTTTTTATGGTAAGGGTGGGTACATTATTCGATCAGCTTCTGACCGATCCGGAGCTGAGGGAGAATAAAACTAACATGACGAGCCGCGAGCAGCTCGATTCTATATTTGCACGGGTAAGGAAAACGGAACCGCAGAAAGACAAGGCTTACCGCGACATAATGAAGCTGCTTGAAAAGCACGATATAAAGCAGGTCTCCATGGACAGACTGACAGATGAGGAAAGCGCTTTCCTTCGCGAATATTTCAGAGCAGAGATACAGCCTGTACTCTCGCCGCTGATAATCGACAAGCGCCATCCCCTTCCTTTTATAAAGAACAAGGAACTTTATATAGCAGTCCGCCTCGATTCGAAGTCGGGCAACAAGATCGGTCTGCTTCCGGTCAGTGAACGCATAAAGCGGGTGATTCAGCTTAACCGCAGGCCGTTCCGTTTTGTACTGGCTGAAGATGTGATACTCAAATATGCCTCCGAGGTATTTGAAAACTATAACGTTCTTGAAAAATCGATAATACGCGTCACCAGAAACGCTGATATAAGCGAGGATGACGATTCTCTCCTCGACAATGACTTTGACTTCCGCGACGTAATGGAAGAGCTTATACAGAAAAGAAAGAAGCTCGCACCGGTACGCCTGCAGATATGCGGCGCAACCGGAAGCGAAATGGTAAAGTATCTGTGCAAGCGCCTTGAAATCAGTGAAAACCAGGTGTTTTCCGCATCGGCACCGCTCGATCTTTCATTTACATTCATGATAAAGTCGATGTTTGAAAGCTCAAAGCCGGAGCTGTGCTACCCGCATTTTTCACCGCAGCACTCCCCTGCCATATCTGATAACCGGCCGATGGCAGAGCAGATACGCCAGAAGGACATAATACTCCACTATCCGTATGAGAGCATAAAGCCGTTTATCCGTATGCTGAACGAAGCAGCGGCCGATCCTGATGTGGTATCGGTAAAGATAACGCTGTACCGCCTTGCCCGCAACAGCAAAATAATACAGGCTCTGGTGGACATGGCCGAACGCGGCAAGGACGTTCTCGTGCTGGTGGAACTGCGCGCCAGATTCGATGAGGAAAACAACATCGGCTGGTCGAAGCGTCTCCAAAATGCCGGATGTACTATTATATACGGACCACCGGGTCTTAAAGTCCATTCAAAGCTTCTGCTGATAACCCGCAGACGCGGCGGCAAACTCGAATACATTACGCAGGTGGGAACCGGAAACTACAACGAAAAGACTTCCGAACTCTACACCGACCTTTCACTTCTGACGGCAAATGAAAAAATAGCTGCCGGAGCGCTTGAAGTATTCAATGCACTTTCACTCGGTTCCCTTGTGAAAAAATCAGACAGCCTGCTTGTGGCACCGTTATGCCTGCAGTCAAAAGTCCTTGAGATGATAGACGAGGAAATAATGCAGGCCAGAAGCGGCAATAAGGCATATATAGGAATAAAGATAAATTCACTTTCCGACAGGGTAATTATCGAAAAACTCGCTGAAGCCTCACAGGCCGGCGTAAAGATAGAACTCGTTATACGCGGTCTGTGCTGCCTTATATCAGGAGTCAGGGGAAAGACTGATAACATACGTGTCATAAGCATAGTCGGCCGTTTCCTTGAGCACAGCCGTATTTACATATTCGGAACGAAACAGAGGAGAAAAGTATATATAAGCTCCGCTGACTTCATGACCCGAAACACAGTAAAGCGTGTTGAGGTCGCAGTACCGGTCTATGATCCTGACATAAAGGACCGCGTTGTCAGAATTTTTGAAACACTTGTGTCAGATGACATAAAGGCAAGAATACAGGGTTCAGACGGAATGTACCGCAGAAAGAGCGTACGCAAAAAGAATATCAGCGCTCAGGATACTTTCATGACTGAAGCTACTGAAAGCGCCGCTTCAGCGCTGACGGACAGAAAACCTGACGATGACGGCGGATTTTCCGATTTCTACAAATCTTTTCTTATGCAGTGAAGGCAGATCATTTCCCGGTATTTCACACCCGTATAATGCGGGTGCTAATGAATGCCGCACAAAACTCTTTTAATAACGCCATGGCGTCCTTCAAAAAAGGGCGCCTTTTTTTGTGCATAAATAACATCAGTTTCAAATTCAGGGCAGTGGCTTTGACAGTTTTAACAAAGATGAATAAACCTATTGACATTCGCCTTAAATAATGTTAAATTATATTTAGCACTCAGAGAGATAGAGTGCTAACACTTGCGAACCAATATTGCTAATCAGGAGGCTTTCAGA
>JAGDDO010000191.1 GCA_017848205.1 Oscillospiraceae bacterium
CAAGACAGGCCGCCGTAAATGACAGTACACGAAGACTACCCCTTTTAATAAATCCCTTCATAATTAATATCCCCTTTAAAAAATAATCCCAAATAATATCTGTATCATTGTTCCCATAAAATGTTACAAATCAATTTCAATTCCCTATTACATTATAATCGATTTGACGGAAAGTGTCAATGAATCGTAATCAATTTTGTTTATATTAACACAAGAACACATGCTTATTTGTTATTTCATAAGTACCTTGATTTATTAAAGGGGTAAATCAGAATTTTCACAATTTATTTTTAGATTTTATATGTCTTAATTATTCGGCAGTTTATATTATTATGCAAAAAGGCATACCAGAAAATCTGATATGCCTCATGTTTTTCTTAAATTGTTACCGGATGCGCAGGCAATGCTACTCACTCAATGCATATTCAACGACCAGTTCCTTTGCAGTTACTTCAGAAAGGCTGCATCGTTCGAGTGTAAAGGTTATCTTGCCGCCGTGATCAGCGTTTAGTCTTATTACTTCAGGAAGCACCCACTTAAGTTCCGTTTCATTTTTATCAGAACTTACGATCATCGGGACGCTTTCACATGTACCGCCGCGGAAATTTCCGGTGTCGATGGTGAACTTTCCTTTAAGTTCTGACACTGGTTCTGAGCCTTCAAACTTCATTGTAAGGCAGCACGGCATGTGATATGTCTCCAGAACATCAGAAACGTTTACGGAAATAACGTTGTCCGGTTCAGCCGGTTTAATGACTTTGTTTATTTCACTGCCCGACTCGCCGTCACACGGGATCAGCTGAACAGCCCTTTTGTGACATACGACCCTGTCAAGAACGATCTTCTCAACGTCGCTCCACCAGTAACCGAAAAGTATCGAACCGCGCGGTACTGTAACGTAGTCCAGGATTTCGTCCGGGATCACCCAGGTAACACTTCCGCTGGTGCCGGCTCTGACAGAAAAGTCTTCAGGTGTCTGATACCAGATATTATCTGTTTTCGCTTCACACTTGTTGTCAACGGAAATACCGAATCCGCCTTTTACTTCACCAAGGCCGGATACACCGTCTGCAGCATGATAGTAGAACGTAAAGGAATCGATAGTGTCTCCGGGATCGGCAAACTTGTCAAGATCCATCTTGTATGTCTTCTTGCTGTTCCTGTCAAGTTCGACCCCGAGATCTGTAAGCTCGGTCTCAGCTTCTGCAACGACCATTTTGAGCGGACTTTCATGTTTCGGCTTTGTCTCGGCCGGCTCAGTAACAGGTTCAGTCTCCCAGTTGTCAAGATACTGGGCATTTCCCGAAGTATCGGTTACTTCCGCTTTATGTCCGACATCACCTGATGAAGCGCTGTGTCCTAAACCGAAAACTATAATCCCCACAAGCACAGCAGCCAGTAAAAGAAAGACTATCACATAAACAGTGATCCTTCCTTTTGATTTATCTTCATTCACTTTGTTTTCTCCTCACTGTTTCCCTGTAGCATGTTATTGAAAAAAAACAATTTTTGTGTTATCATAATCATATCAATTCAACCGAAAGGAAAATGACTTTATTCCAAAGTCATAAATTCTTAAAATGCATAGTGTCAGCTATAAAGTCGCACTCGGAGGAATAATCTCCTCGCTGTGCCTCATCTGTATGTTTCTCACCGGTGTATTTCCGGTACTCTATATTACTCTTCCCATGATAGCAGGAGTGCTTATGATGATAATGTCAGCCGAGATAACTCCGTCATGGGCCTATCTTACTTTCATGGCCACCGGACTTCTTGCGATGTTCGTAACCTTCGACAAGGAAGCAGCACTGCTCTACATTCTGCTTTTCGGGCACTACCCTGTAACCAAACAGTTTATCGATAAAATAAAACCGTTCGTTATAAGACTCGCCGTAAAGCTCATTATCTTCAATACATGCATTATCTCTGAATTCTACCTTACCGCAAAAGTACTTGGAATGACAGAATTCTATGACGAGATCAGCACCAAAGGAAGACCATATGTGATATTTCTGCTGATACTCATCAACTTTGTATGTCTCACATATGACTACAGTCTGAACGGATTACTCGCACTCTATATGAAACGAATAAAACCTGTATTACTCAGTAACAGGTAATTCCACTTCAGTACTGTTTACCTTTTCAACAAAATCATTTACTTTCTTTTTTAAAAGCGCTGCGTAAAGCAGTGCTTTTTTCATTTCACCTTTAACCACAAAATGATCAGCTATCCCTGCAATGCGGTCAATATGCTTTATATCTTTCTCCAGTTCCCCGCCTTTGCCGGAAAGGATAAGAAGACCGCTCTTGTAGAAAACCGTTTCTTCCTTAAGTCTGTCACTTACCGTGAAAACAGATCTGTTGATGGCTTCAGCGGTGATTTTTTCCGATATATTCACTGTATTCACCCTATTCCTTATTTTCGATCATTTTCTGAACCGACTTTATCTTTGCCACAGCCATGCTGTGAAGAAGATTAGGAAGCTGACGATGGAAATAATCATCAACAACAATGGTAAATTCGGTTATAACATTATTTCTGTTGAGAACTTCCTTGTACTCAAGTTCAGTTTTGCCTGACGCAAGCTTTTTATGATCTGCAAACACCTTGTCAAAAAGCGCCAAAGCATATTTCATTATCATATCGCTTTCCTCGTCAAGTCTGAAACTCAGCAGTTCTGAAATATAGTCGAGATAAAACTCGCTTATTTCCGCCGGAATATCCGATCCGCTGCCAAGATACATGTCCTTGAAATCAAGTATGAAGGAACCGATTATATCATCAGTATCGATCGGCAGAGAACTGAACTCAAACAGTTTCAGATAGCGTGAAAATTCAGTAGGATTGTTTATTGAGAAATAATGCTCATATGTTCTTTCAAGAAATGTCTTGAAGTGAATGTCAAACCTGTTATCAACACGGTACCTGGCACCCTTGAGTTCCTTTCTGTACTTCCTTTTCAGATATCTGAGATTATCAGGTCTTACAGTGAAAACTCCCGACTTGTCTGTTCCCGCAGAATACTCGTAGATCTCAACACCATAGCTTCCGAATTCAGAATATGCTTCTGCAATTATTCTTTCAGATCTTTCGATGTCTGTGTATCCTGCACGTCTTTTTTCGTTGTAGAGGATCACGTCAATGTCAGCATTCTTTGCTGAACCTACAGTCTTTTCGATGAGATACCTGAGATTTTCTTTCTTGTAAGGGAAGTCAGCGAAGATCACTGCCTTCCCTATTCTGATACTTTCCTGATCTGCAAAAACAGACTTAAGATCGATCCCTGACACAGGGAATTCGACGATCCTGCCTTCCGCGATCTTATTTGTATAGACAAGAACCTTTTTCTCATCAGTTATCACGTTTTCCTGGTCTGAATGAATAAAGATATAGCTTACATTTATTCTCAGAGAATTTGAATCTATAAGATGTCCCTCAGGCATGAGTTCCTGAGCGAAGCGGTATCTTACGTCATCACCAAGACAGATTATAAAATTATTGCAGCTGATATTCTTCATCAATTATTCTCCTTAGATCGCTATCTTGTCACTGCCTGAATTACAGTTAAGAGATCTCTTGAGTTCCTCGATCCTGTAGTAAAGTGACTTTATCGTACCGATCTGTCTGTTGATATTCTTTATCTTCTCGTTCTTCTCATCATTCGAGAGTGAAAGCTGGTACTTAAGAGCATCGATATTCTTGTTGATAAGATCGAATCTTCTTTCAAGATCGTTATGGAGTATGTCATCGAGCTTGACCCTGAACTCTTCTGCAAACTTATCGAGTGCCTCAGCTGCAAGAGTTGAGTAGGAATTTGTACCGTCATTGTAGAATGACTCGATGTACATTTTCTTCTTCAGATAAAGAGCAACGTTTTCACGGATGTATCTGTTCTTGAATCCTTCACGTTTTTCATCAAGCTGCTTGTGAAGCTCCGAGAGTATCGAGGTCTTGAGATGGATCTCTTCATTAAGCTCACTGCTCGGTTTTCCGTCATATTCGATGGCATTGTATTCCATGGTCTTCTGTCTGATCTGCTCGGAATACTCAGCAAGGCGCATTTCAACTTCCTTCTTCCATGCGCGTGTCTCTGTGTCGTCGATATATTCGGTCGTTTCAGTGATCTTCTTCTTTCTGAAAAGTCCGAAAAGGCTGAAACGAGGCTTTTCCTCAGTAGCGTAGACTCTCTTTACCTTAGGCTTTTCGAGTCCGTTTTCGTACTGCTGCTTTTCTTCCTTTATGAGATTAAGATCGTTGTAGATCTTTTCGCGTTCCTTTTCGATCCTCAGAGCCTTGGTGTACTGTGCAGTAAGCTCATCAAGTTCAGCCTGCATCGAATTGATCTCGACACAAGTCTTGTTTACGCTTTCCTGATACTGTTCAATACCGAGCTCGAAAGAATTCTCAGTCTGGAAATATCTGCAGTCAGGACAGATATTGAAT
The DNA here is from genome assembly GCA_017848205.1 of Oscillospiraceae bacterium. The sequence continues at coordinate 4,448 of JAGDDO010000191.1, forward strand.
TCATAGTCAGAAATATAGATCCTTACTGACTCCGCAACGTCAGGAAGATACTTTCCTACCGCATTGGAAATGTCAGTTACGAGCTTTTCCTTGAATTCGAATGTAGCGGCACTTACACCGTTGTTTATAATGGACGGAAGACTCTTTTCAAGTTCAATGAGGTCTTCTGTTGTCTGATAAGTCTGAAGGTTGGCGATCTGACGTCCCTTGAAAAGTCTTACCTTTGTAAGTGTGAAGTCAAGGACGTTCTTGATGCTCTGGTCAATATCGGCATTGATCCTTGACCTGAGTTTATCCATCTTGCTTTCCGTTTCAGTTATCTTTGCGGACAGTTCATCGATGATCTGCTGTGCATCACTGTTGTCAACAGCAGAATCATAAATGGCTGACTCAAGCTCCAGGTTTTTAAGAGTTTCGTCGATCATCTTGGAAGCTCTTGAAATAGGAGTTATAAGGCTGTTTCTTGCCTTGTCGCCTTCAGTGATGAAGTTCCAGAGACCGTCTTCGAATTCTTCCATTCTGGACATTTTGAGAAGTCTCGCCTTGTCTTCGTCAGATACTGATGTACGTCCGCGGTATGACAGATTCTCATGTGATCTTGCCACCAGCGCCTGATATGCTGAAATGCACCAGAATTCAGGAATATCCGTTGCATCAGGGAATATTCTTCCGAAGTTCTTGAGCATGTTTTCAGCTACTTTTTCGTATGATTCATTTTCGTTGTTCTTGATCTGGTCGATCTTGTTGAGTACGAAAATGATCTTGTCCGCCTTCGTTCTGATCTGGCTTAAAAACTCAAATTCGGACTGACCGCCCGGACGGTCCGCACTGAACATGAAAAGACAGACATTTGACTTCATGATCTGGGCTTCAGTGATCTCACGGTGGCCGTCGGCTGTACCGTTAAGACCAGGAGTGTCGACAAGCGTGATGTTTCCGTCAAGGAACGGTGAATCAAGGAAAAGATCCAGATGATTTACCGTTGCAGCAACAGGTATGTCACTTCTTGTACTTACATACTTGGAAATAACGTCAGTTTCGATGCTGTCGATATCTTCCGATGTGCCGTCAGCATAGTAAACACAGCCCTTCTGCTGGTTATCCGCCTTGTTCTTGTGTCTGAGGCAGGTAACAGTGGCGGTGGTTTCATCCGAGTATGACGGAAGGATCTTTTCGCCCATGAGCGCGTTGAGAAATGTTGATTTACCAACACTGAACTCACCGACGATAACGATCGAGAATTCTTCCTTCTGAAGCATATCGATAAAGTCTTCGATTATCTTTTCTTCAGCTGTATATCCGTTTTCAGAATAAAATCTGAGTATATCTTTCAGAACGAGATCGGTTTCCGTTCGTTTATCTTCAAACTGCGATAGATGTTTGTTCATAATCCAATTCCACCTTAAGTTCGTTATACATTTCTTCGATCTTCGTAATTTCGGCCTTCTTGTTTTTGAACCTGTTCTGTATATCTATAAGGTTTCCGTTTATGATCTCGTCAAGAACGCTGTTCTTTTCTGAGAGTCTCTTTTCAAATTCGTTCTTAATATATCCCTTTACCAGTTCCGCATTGGAAGTAACATCTGAAACAAGTGATTCCCTGAACAGATTTGTAATGGAATTATCGTCTTCAAACAGATATGCTTCGATATCCTGTCTGAGCTGCTTTTTACGGAGTGTGAAGTATTCCGTTTCAAGACGTTCCTCAAACATAAGGAGTTCGTCTTTCTTGGCAGCGATCTCATGGTTGAGAATATCCATCTTTCTTGAATACGAAGCCTGTTCCTTGTCGTGAAGTTCGATCTTCTCCTCAAGAGCACATTTCTTTGACTCAAGATTTGAAAGCTCACGGTTGATAGCTTCACGTTCCTCGTCAGTACGTTCCTTGATCTCGCGCTTTTTCTTGTCCCATTCAAGACCTCTTGTGTCATCGTACTGAGGAACCTGTCTTGTGGATTTCTTCTTTCCGAGAATAAACTGGAAAAGACGTGCAATTCCCTTGCGGTCCTCTTCAAATTCCTCAACAATGTAGCGTACATCTTCAACAGGTCTGTCACCAAGGGCTGCTTCCTTCCGTCTCTGCTCGGCAGTGAGGTCCTCCTTGTGCTTCTTTGCTGCATCGATGTCTGCAAATATCTTTTCTATCTCGATCCTGTAACCTTCACGCTGCTTGTTGAAGTCCTCGAGGAACTTCTTGTTGTTAACGGCGATCTGTTCAAGATTTCTGATATCGTTCTTGATGTTGTCCGCAGCAAGCTCCTTGTCGATGGCTGCTGAGATCTTAAGGTCTGCATTGCTTCTGTCAGCTACGCTTATGATGTCGCCGTACTCGTCAATACGTGCAAGGATAGTCTTGTAAACGAGCTGGAAGCAGTTTTCCTTCTTGTAGTCGAGTTCAAGCTGGTAGTCATCGATGAGTTTCTGGAGCATCTGTCTGTAGACGTTGTTTTCCACCTTCTGCTCGAAAGTGCCGTAGTCGCTTTCGCTGTTTATGCTGTTTGAGATGGATTCATAGATCCTCTTGATGTTGTCATCGATGTCGCTGTTCAGTATCCTCCTGTTTTCGTCGAACAGATGGATAATGAGAGCGTAGAGCTGTTCCAGAACTGCGTCCTGGTTCCTGTTCATCTCGATCTTCTGCTGCTTGATCTGGCTGATATCCTTGAAAGCACGGTCCTTGAGAATCTTGTTTTCTATCTCGGACTGCTTTTTCTTTGATATCATCAGAATATATTCCATAAGGTTCATGACCGTGTAGCAGTTTGTGATATATCTGTTTCTCTGGAAGTTAACGTCCCCGAAAATGGACCTGACTATTCTTTCGAATTCAGCATAGTTGGACTCTTCGAGGATATGTTCACGTTCATCTTCAGTGATGTCGCGGAAATCATCTTCGTAAAGACGCTTTATTTCGTGGTCCTTGCCGGCAAGAGCCTTCAGGGCTGACATTCCGCAGTAGTAGGTAATGATCCTTCTGTCAGTCTGCGAAAGCACGAAACGTTCAATGTTTTCCTTTATGCCTGCGATCTTGGTCTCCGGATATTCACCTTCAAATGCATTCAGTTCGTCAATGAAGTTGTAGATGAAGATGAATGTGTTCTGATAATTGGAGATGTATTTGATAAAGTCGATATCAGTCTGTGCAACACCGCGCTTCGGGAACAGGTAGATGCAGGAATGTGCCTGCTTGATCTCTTCGATCGTAAGTTCCCTGTGCTTGTCTGCAAGTCCGTTAAGACCTGGAGTATCAACAATTACAAGTTCGTCTTCAACATCAATGAAATCAATGTAAATATCAACGCTTCTGACCTCGGTCACAACATCGATTTCAGACTGTGTCGTTGTATATTTTTCAAGATCCGAGAGTCTGTCAAGATCTTCAACTGTACCGTCTGCGAACGTGATGGTGCATGTACCGTTTCTGTCATCATCCTCCTTTACGTTGTGGATGTATGTAAGCGCAGCGGTAGTTTCAAGGGTCGCATGCTTAAGCAGGTCCTTTCCGACTATTGCATTTATAAAGGTCGATTTACCTGCACTGAATTCGCCGACCACGGCAATTTTAAATTCATTCTGGTCAATACGGCCTTCAAGTGTATCAATAGTGTCTTTTATATTAGCACCGTCATATATAACCGAATATGACTTCAGAAGATCAAGCTTCTGCTTTAAATCACTGTTCTGCATGATATAAAATCACCCTCTTTTCGTATAGAATGGATCTCGTAAAAATCTCGCTCACGAAAAATCAGTATTTTCGTTTACTATAATTATAACTCATTAATTTATAATAACATTTTTTATGTAATTTGTCAACAATAATAAAGCTTCAATAAGCATGATTTTTTATATAAATAACAAAAGAAGGACTGTTTAACAGCAGTCCTTCCGAAAAATCAGCCCTTTATGACTGAAACAAATTCATTCATGTCCTCTTCAAGGCTGAAAAGTACATCGTAGTAATCTTTTGCACCTGAAGACATAAGTTTTTTCACACGTCCCCCGAGTTTATCCACAGCTTCGGCTATTCTTACTGCAAGATGATCAATGTCATCAATGCTTTCACCGCAGAAATTGATAAGCTTTCCTCTCCTGTCATATCCCTTCTTCGATACGCCGAAGAATTTCTTAGCAAGCGCAGGATCGTACCTGTTAAAAGCTGACAGCAGTCCTATACAGTCAGAAAGCATCTCTTCCCAGATGATGTTTTTGTAATCTGAAAAAAGTCTTCTCATGATAAAACGTGCACATGAACTGTAGATCTTGATCTTGACTGAAACAGTGTCCCAGACAAATTCGTCGATACCGGCTTCAGAAGCAGTCAGACCGCAGTAACCGCCGCTGCCGATGAGAATAATTGAATCCTGAAAATTCTTCTTGTCATCAGTGAATCTGCGAAGTTCATCTCTCCATGAGATCTTTTCGCTGCCCGCTTCAAGATACTGATTCATATGTTCTTCAATACGCCGCCAGTTCGTTACGCCGAGGATCTCAGCACTTTCTATTCTTGAAGCTACTTCAGCAGGTTCACCGGCAAAAGCCATTATCTGAAGGAAGCGTTCAAAATCGCTTCTTTCGTGGAGATAAACGATGTCCACTCTTCCGGCCGGCGTGACTTCTGAAAAAAGCCTGTCATTGACATTCCCCTTGAATCCGGGCAGATCTTCGGCACTGATCTTTTCACTCAGTTCCTTCGGTATCTTTCCGTAGCGGACTATGTCAGAATATGCTACTGTTCCCGACATCCCCTTTTCAGGAGTCAGATAAAGCTGGTTGTATCTGTGAGCCATTTCCCGCACCACAGACTGATTTCCTTCTGTTCCCATAAAAATCCCTCCGTGAATCACATCATAAGCCATCCTTGTCAATTATGATGTTAGAAAATAAATAAACTAATCCCCTTTAGTTATCAGCGCTGACGGTCATTCTTCCATTTGCTGACACGGCACGCTTATAACTATACTTATTATAGCATAGAATATGCGATGTGTCAATAAAAACAGATAAATTCCTTGAAATTATATGCGATATATTCAAAAATCCATTGAAAAGACACATTTTCGATACAGAATATGGTAAATACGCGCTGATAACTTTTATTTCTGAGTTTTTTTCTGAAAGTAAACAGAAAGCGGATGCCGCATATCCGGAGCATCCGCTTATATTCCGGTAAACAAAAAATATACTTTTCGTTTACTGTCACTCACTGTAACAAAATCATTTGTCAGCTGTTTTCTTTTCGATGACTTCAAACGCCTTTTCAAGCCATTCCTCGTCTCCGCACATTTCAACAGTACCGTTGTCACATGCAGCTGCTATCTCAGGCTTTATCGGGATCTGTGCAAGAGCCTCAACGCCGTATTCGGCAGCCACCTTTTCGAGCTTGCTTTCGCCGTAAAGGTTTATCTTCTTTCCGCAGCAGTCGCATTCGATGTAGCTCATGTTCTCAACAAGACCGATTATCGGAATGTTCATCATTTCAGCCATACGGACAGCCTTGCCGACGATCATTGAAACAAGATCCTGAGGAGATGTTACTATAACTATTCCGTCAACAGGGATAGACTGGAATACGGTAAGCGGAACGTCACCTGTTCCCGGAGGCATGTCGATGAACATGTAGTCAACGTCGCCCCACATAACATCTGTCCAGAACTGCTTTACAGTACCGCCTATAACAGGGCCTCTCCAGATAACAGGTGTTGTCTCGTCTTCCATAAGAAGATTAAGTGACATTACCTTTATTCCTGTCTTTGTAAGTGACGGATCAAGAAGGTCCTTGTCATTAGCTGTCGCTCTTTCCTTAAGTCCGAAAGCCTTAGGAATGGAAGGACCTGTGATGTCCGCATCAAGAACAGCAGTCTTATATCCCTTTTTATTTGACTTAACTGCAAGTGATGAAGTAACGAGTGACTTGCCGACACCGCCCTTGCCGCTCACAACAGCAATTACCTTTTTGATTTTTGAATATTCATTAGTTTTTTCAATGAAGCTCTGCGGTTCCTTTCTTTCGCCGCAGCTGCTTGAACATGACGAACAGTCATGTGTACATGATTCGCTCATTATTACGGATGTTCCTTTCAAAAAATACTGAGTCTGAATGATCACACCCCTGTAAAGCGAGCTCACTTCAGCTGGTGGGTCCGGCAGAGGATCAGTCGTTTATCAGACTATACTATAATATAATATCACAACCGGACAATAATTGTCAATTCAGCGGCCGTCAAAATAAGCCGGCAAAAATTCAGAAATTTATTGATTTTCACCTCAATATATGATAGAATAAATTGATACATTATTATGACTGGGAGGTCGATTAAAAAATTGGATAATAACAAGCTTTCCCTGTATGGGTTCAATAATCTTACCAAGACCCTTAGTTTCAACATTTACGATGTCTGTTATGCAAAAACCGAACGCGAACAGCATGATTACCTTCAGTACATCGACGAGCAGTACAACTCGGAACGTCTTACAAGAATACTGTGTGATGTAACTGATATAATAGGAGCCACCATTCTCAACATCTCCAAACAGGACTACGATCCACAGGGGGCTTCCGTAAATATTCTCATAGCGGAAGGCGAAGTGCCCGTTTCTGAAATAGACCAGTCATGCAACCGCGGAAAAATGGTCGCTCATGAAACAGTGCACGCTCATCTTGACAAGAGTCACCTTACAGTGCATACTTTCCCGGAATCGCACCCGGACAACGCTATCTCCACTTTCCGTGTTGACATAGACGTTTCCACCTGCGGTGAGATATCCCCTCTTAATGCACTTGACTATCTCATCGAAAGCTTTGATTCGGATATTATCACAATCGACTACCGTGTACGCGGATTTACCCGCGACGTTCACGGCAAGAAATACTTCATTGACCACGACATAACTTCAATACAGAACTACATCAACGAAGCAACGCTCCAGCGCTACGACGCCATTGATGTAAACGTGTATCAGTCAAACATATTCCACACAAAAATGCTCATCAAGGAACTTCAGCTCCAGAACTATCTGTTCAATACTGACGTTTACGAGCTCCCGCCGAAGCAGCGTCTCGATATATCAAACAGCTTAAGACGCGAAATGATCGAGATCTTCAGCGGTGCAAACATATACTGATACATAATCTAAGGAAACACTGATTAAAACGGAAATCCGGCTTCGCCGGATTTCCGGAGGTGGGTTTTACGGGGCTTCGCCCCGTACCCCACGCTGATTTATGAATAAATCAGCGTTTCCATGAAAAACTACTGATCCGGATCTGCTGCTTGTATGCAGAACAAACAGCGCTTAAAGGCGTGGCCGGGTCAGTGTTTCCTATATTATGAAACGGAGGATTACCCGATAATGCATTATACCCAGAATGATGCTCCGTTATACGAAGCAATGAAAAATTTCAGACAAAACAGGGTCGTTCCATTCGACGTTCCAGGCCACAAAGGCGGCAGAGGAAATGAGGAACTCACAGAATTTCTCGGAGTAAACTGTCTCAAGGCTGACGTAAACTCAATGAAGCCTCTCGACAATCTGTGTCACCCTGTTTCAGTCATAAAGGACGCACAGGAACTTGCTGCAAAAGCTTTTGGCGCAGCAGCTTCATTTTTTATTGTAAACGGCACCACCGGTTCAGTACAGGCAATGATCATGTCATCTACCAAGGAAGGCGACAAGATCATCATGCCGCGAAACGTTCACCGCAGTGCCATCAACGCACTGGTAGTCAACGGCGCGAAACCTGTATACGTAAATCCGGGCGTAAACAACAGACTCGGCATACCGCTGGGAATGTCAGTTAAGGACGTGGAAAAAGCCATCGAGGAAAATCCGGATGCAAAAGCCGTTCTCATAAACAACCCGACTTACTACGGCGTTTGTTCCGACCTTAAGTCCATAGTTGACCTTGCCCACAGGCACGGAATGCTGGCTCTTGTTGATGAAGCCCACTGCACTCACCTCTACTTCGGAAAGGATATGCCTCTTAACGCCATGGCAGCCGGCGCAGACATGGCCGCTGTCAGCATGCACAAGTCAGGCGGATCGCTTACACAGAGCTCCATCCTTCTGCTCGGCCCTTCAGTAAACGAGCCGTATGTCCGCCAGGTCATCAACCTTACACAGACCACAAGCGCCTCATATCTTCTCATGTCATCCCTTGACATTGCAAGAAAGAACCTGGCTCTCAACGGCGCAGAAATATTCGCCAAAGCCACAAAGTACGCACAGTACGCCCGCGATGAGATCAACCGTATCGGCGGATTCTACGCATTCGGTCCTGAGCTTATCGACGGCGACGCATTCTTTGATTTCGACAAAACAAAGCTTTCGGTAAACACTTTCGAGACAGGACTTGCCGGAGTTGAAGTCTATGATCTTTTGCGTGACAAGTACAACATTCAGATCGAATTCGGCGACATCGGAAACATACTCGCCTACATTTCAGCCGGTGACCGTGCTCTTGAAATAGAACGTCTCATTTCCGCTCTTGCAGAAATCAAACGCAGATATTCAAAGGACAAGTCCGGCATGTTCGATCACGAATACATCAAGCCTGATGTCGCCATGACACCTAAAAAAGCGTTCTTCAGCAGCAAGGAAAAGCTTGAACTTGAAAAATGCGAGGGAAAGATCTGCGGAGAATTCGTCATGTGCTACCCTCCGGGAATACCGATCCTTGCTCCGGGAGAAAGAATCACAAAAGATATCATCGGATATATTCTCTACGCAAAGGAAAAGGGATGTTTCCTGACAGGCACACAGGACATGGAAGTAAACAGTCTTCAGATCGTAAC
>JAGDDO010000192.1 GCA_017848205.1 Oscillospiraceae bacterium
AGTAAATGATACAAATTGTTTCCCTGAAACTGAAATACACACTGTTTTAGGTGATACTTATCTGCTTCTGAATTTTTTAGAAAAACAAGAGATAATTTCGGTTTTGCGAACTGTTTTTCCAAAAGATGAAGAGTATGAACGTATACTTTGCCATATTCTTCATGGAATATTGAAGGACGGTTCACGCATAAGCTGCGATAATTTTATTCAAAAATCATTCGCGTCCTATCTGTTTAAAGATATACCGATAGGTTCACTACACTCCGATACGCGATTTTTCAGTTTGCTTGGCGACGACAATAAGAAAATGCTGTTTTTCAAGACATTCGTCGCTATGATGCAAAAGAAAAACAAGAATTTTGGAAAAGCTTGTTATGTTGATTCAACACCGCTGCCTAATGATATAGACGACAATCCTTTTAACGCTCTTTGCTGTCATGGTGTTGCTTCTTCAGAAGTTATGACTCGCCTGATACTTGTACTCGATGAAGAAAGCGGTTTGCCGGTATGGTATGATATCATTCCTGGTAATGTACTTGATATCAATACTGTTATGACAGTAGTAAACGATGTAGCTGACAGTTTAGGAATAGAGATTGACTCTCTTGTACTCGATGCCGGTTATGTTTCAAAAGAACTCATAGAAGCCTTCCATATCGGTACAGATAAAAGGATAATCGGCAGAATGCCAGCAAGAAAAGGATATCCGTTCAAAACATTGTACTGGGAAGTAAAAGATCTTATCGGTAAAGGAAAATATGCTTTTGTACGTAATCGTCATACTTATTTCGGAGTTCAAAAGAAAATAGAACTGTTCGGAAATAATGTTTTTGCATACATCTATGTAGATCAGAACAATGCTTTAAAACGTTTCGGTGATTATCTTACTGAACATGAGGAAGAATATTCAGAGCTTAAAGCCAAAGATAAAGACTGGCTAACCGTTAAAAATGGTTATTTTGTTCTGATATCCAATCGCGATACAACTCCTAAGGATCTACTGTCAGAATACTTTAGCCGAACAGATGTAGAAGTTGTGTTCAAAGCAAGTAAAGAATACCTTGATTTACTTCCGCTTTCAAAATGGACTGATCAGACAGTACGAGGAAAAATTCTGCATGATATCATCAACACTATATGCCTGCTGAACCTTCGAAAAGAGCTTAACAACACTGGAAGATCAGTGAGCGAAATAATCGGTAAGTGTCAGGCACTTATGTGTTATCGTAACCGTCATGATATTGTGACAGTTGAAACTCCAAGTAAACAAGTGAAAGAGTACTACAAGTTATTGGAAATTGATGTTCCAGCTCATGTGGATTTAAAAAAGTTTACCACTTCCATTATGCAGCCCAAAATGTAGTGCTACTTTTTCGATTATCTAAGGATAAATAAAATGGATGAAGATATCGTTAAGATCATCATACACCGAAGAGGAGCTTGTCATAAGCCGGGAATGGATAGTAATCTTCAGCTGTTTTTGTTTCAGCTTCGTCAGCTGCAGCACGGAGCTTATCCATTGAAGGGAGCATTTCGTCACGGACGAATTCTGACTGACTTCTTACATCTTCGATCTTTTTAAGTTCTTCAACTACAGCTTCGAGTCTGGTTGTTGCTTCGTCCATCTGGTCGATAAGGTCTGAAAGTTCAGAAACAAGACGTGTTTCATACTTGCATGCACTGTCGCATACGCTCTTCTTTACTGCTACTGCGGAAGCTGTGTCTGAAGCGAACTTTGAAACTGCAGGAATGATCTCCTTGCGGGCCATATCTACCATTGTAGCTGCTTCGATGTTTACTGACTTAACGTAGTTTTCAAGCATGATCTCGCATCTTGACTGGATTTCAGCTTCTGTGAAGATGCCCTGTCTTGTGAGCATTTCAACGTTCTTCTTATCGCAGATCTTCGGCATGCAGTCAGCTGTTGTCTTAAGATTTGAAAGGCCGCGCTTTTCAGCTTCAGCGATCCACTTGTCATCGTAGCCGTTGCCGTTGAAGATGATTCTCTTGTGTTCCTTTATTGTACGCTTGATAAGTTCGTGGAGAGCAGCGTTGAAGTCAGAAGCCTTTTCAAGTTCATCAGCAAACTTTTCAAGAACTTCAGCAACTGCGCCGTTGAGGTGGATGTTAGCGCATGAGATACTGTTTGAAGAACCGAGCATACGGAATTCGAACTTGTTGCCTGTGAATGCGAAAGGTGATGTACGGTTACGGTCTGTTGTATCCTTGCTGAACTGCGGAAGAACGTCAACACCGAGCTTCATCTTTTCCTTGTGTGCGCCGCCGTAAGGAGTGTCGTTTTCGATAGCTTCGAGGATCTCGGTAAGTTCGTCGCCGAGGAAGATGGAAATTACAGCCGGAGGAGCTTCGTTTGCACCGAGACGGTGGTCGTTGCCTGCTGTGGCAACTGAAAGTCTGAG
>JAGDDO010000193.1 GCA_017848205.1 Oscillospiraceae bacterium
GAGCCAAGTGAAAAGACAAATGTATCAGATACGAGTTTTTTATATCTGTTCAAATTTCTCCCCCGTTTCTTAAAAAATAAAATACACTTCTATTATATCAGACATTTTCAGAAAAATAAATACTTTTGCGCAAATTATAGCTAAAAAACGGGAATACGGATTATTTTAAGCGAAAAATGCAGCGGACGTCCCGCAGGGCATCCGCTGCTGTTTTTATTTCCTGATAAGTCTAATCAGTGTATCCTTAGAAAAACCTGATCGGGTTGTCAATCAGCCGACAAAATAGCATGCATTGACCCAGCAGTATCCGTCTGGCGAATCAGCATCCGTAATTTTATACCACTGCTCTCCGTGTGAATAGCAGAATTCTGTTGCAGTGACTTTAATATCCTCCTCGATCATTTTAAACGGATCCTCTGCATCGAATTCCATAATAAATGAATCGTTATAACAGCCGGCTCCGCCGAACGACTTACCCATAAGTGTGAGTTCCATCGATGCCGGCATATCGGTGATCGGTATGTATTTTGAATTAAATGAATATGACGGATATGCATGGCTTAAAACTTTGTCTCTTATCCAGCCGTAATACCTGCCGTCTGCGTCCCAGCACTCGTACCACCATTCTCCGTGTGACTGACACTTTGTTCTTGCAATAAGTCTGCGGTATTCTGTTATATGATCAGTTATTTCAGTTTCCGGATTTTCTGATGTTTCTGAAATATATTCATCTGAATACACAAATATATCATCTCTGTTATAACCATACGCATACAATTCCACCGGACGTTCGTCAAGGAAAAGGAATTGATGCTTTTCATAAAACGCATACTCTTCTTCATTAAAATCAGGCCTTACATTTCCGGATGGTATCCAGCCATAATAATGATCCTCATCGCGGCATTCAGACCATAATATTCCGTGTGAACTGCAGATGCGTGTGATCTCTACCGGTGTGTCAGCACTTACCTGCAGATAAACCTCCTCAGGACCGTAGTCTGTCACATAGTTTGCCTTGTAACTGTTTACAGCATCATCATTTCCGGCGCTGACTACAGCATTTTTCTGCCATTTGCGATCCATTACTTCTGCCTTATTCGGAATAATATACTTCATATTCAGCTTTTCAAAATCTATATCCTCCGTATAGAATTTCGCATCGTCATCATACAGGAACACTGTTCCGCCGTCAAGATTTATATAAGCGATACTGTAATCGTGTCCGTCATATTTTTTAAATTTCTCTCCGAACACATCTGATTTCTCTATTGGCTCAAGCGTTTCAGGATCAAACATATAGGTAGTCAGTATATTATCAAAATCCGCCGTATCAAAGATGAATACTGTAACCGCATTTATATCTGTATCTATTACTGCTTTGCGGAATACAAGCCGTTCCTCTCCGACAGTTACATGCACATGATTTTCATCCAGTTTTCCGATTTCCGGATAATCCTTCGCATAAAGCACCTTCGTTTTTTCCAGAGCTTTTTCCTTAAGCTGTTTTATCGTACTGATTTCTTCCTGAGTATTCTTATCAAAGTACTTTGTATTCATTGTTTCAGGCATTTCACTAATAAGTAAATCCCTGCCGCTGTTTTTATCAAATATTTTCACGTAACCTTTTTTATAATCGACATTCATCAGAACGCCGGATTCATTATACTCTTCAAAGTCTTCTCCGAAAATATCGGATAACTGCAGTCTGTCCAGCGTTTCAGGATCGTACCAGTACTGGTGAGCTTTATCTATCGATGCCACATTGAGATGCAGCTCGTAAACATTCAGGCTGAACTCTGACTTAATTTCTTCAGGTGTATGAATGGTAACAGCATTACGTCCGACCGGGTATTTCGCCTCTGCAGCATATTTCTCATAGATCTGTTCCATTACCGCATTTCGTTTCTTTATTTCCTCTGCTGTATGGAAACGTGAAGTATAGTCAAAACGGAGTTCGCCGTTCTCATCATATTTATATTGTCTTTCCCATTCAGGATAAGTACCTTCGTCAATATAAACATCATACCGGTTTTCAGTATTATATTCAAGCAGTTCCCTGCAGTCGAAATATTCGCCTGTGATCATACTGTCGATCAGTTCCATATCATCATAGTACGAAATGAAAGGGACGCTCAGATCATATTCAAAATACGGACCGTCCTTTTCCATGATGAAATTATCAAAAGAGAAGTTATCCATCTTTCCCATAAGGCCTATATAATCTGTTTTTATCACATCGCTGCATTCTATGGCCAGTATATCAGCTGCCCTGCCGCTTACCGCAGGTACGAAATCAGTATCTTTATAGAACAGATCCGAGAAGTTTTCCAGCTTTTTACCGTTTTTCAGATCGTAATTTAAATTATATACGCCTTCCAGTTTAACAGTACGATAATTATATTCTCCGCCTTTTCTGAAACATATATTCATTATACCGTTGAAAATCGTAACATCCATACGCCAGCTTCCCGGAATCACACAGGCTTTATCACCGAATACAGTTTTATGAATGTCACTGTTTATCTGTTTCTGCAGTTCCTTGTTTTTAAGCCAGAATATCTGAGCTTCTCCGTCAGGCATACCATTGTTCCATGACGCACTCCACGCCAGTCTGGAAAACTTTTCAGCTGGTTTGTAGTCTGCCGGCTTTGCCTTACCTGTTCCCTTCGCATAATAAGGAATGAACTCTTCCGGATATTCCATATCACATACCGGGACATAGCCGCTCGCAAGCACTGTCTTCTGACCTTCCTCAGAAACAGCCCATTCTGCAAACTCTTTCGTGTTCTGTGAAGCCTTGTCTGTATAGACTATCGATGTACTGCTGAGAAGAGGATAGCTTCCGTCAGCCATAGTCTCCCTTGAAGGCTTTACACCGTCAACTGCTATAAACTTTGTATCTGATGAATTTTCGTACATCTGTGCTGCATAGGAATAAACTGAATAGCCGATGGCATCAGCAGCATTGTCGTAGACCGCAATTCCATCCATAAGAGATGACATCATTCCCAAAACCAGTGTTTTCGGCGGATCCATAAGGTCGTAACCTTTCATGAATTCGGTCATGTAATTCTGGCTTCCTGAATCCTTGTTTCTCTGGTAAGGAATTATCTTCGCGTCATTTCCGCCGACTTCCTTCCAGTTGGTTATCTTTCCGGAATAAATATCTCTTATCTGCTCACTTGTAAGTGAATCGACCGGATTGTTCTTGTTTACAACGAAAACGAAACCTTCCTTTGCGACCGGTACGAAATTCAGCTTTACTCCTGCTTCATCCGCCATCTTCTGCTGGTCTTCCGAGATCGGCACAGTGAATATCATGTCGTTTTCACCGGAAAGCAGCATTGAAAATGATTCGTGGGTCTTATGATGTTCGACGAGAAGCTTAGCGTCACTGTATGGAACACCGAGCATCTTTGATTTGAATCCTGCTTCGAGAGGGATAGCTGAAGTGGAACCGTCCATTTTAGGCACACTTTTGTACGCCCAGATCTTTGACTGTTTTAAAATATCGCTCTTTACAGCGGTAATATCCACTCCGTCAACCAAACCGTCACCGTTGACATCGATGGCGGATTCTCCGGTACTGTAAAAGCCCTTTTCCTCAATAAGGCTGTTTTTATATCTCATAAGATCAAAAACATTTATAACACCGTCGCCGTTTATATCGCCGGGCTGTCCCTTTTCAGAAAGAGTCTTTATAAGTTCTTCCCGCTCCTGCTGCTTAAGTTCCTCGGACGAGTCAGCAGATACTATCCCGGTACTTCCGAAGACCATTCCTGAAACAAGCGTCAGTAATACGGCTTTACGCCTTATATTCTTCAGTGCTCTTTTTCTCATATTCCTTCCCCCTTATTTGATATTTTTCATCTGTACAGGTGCAAACAGAGAAAATATCAGTTATATCCCCAAATGACCCGCACGCTCTTATACATAGTAAATTATATCATAAAGCAGAGTATAAAATCAATATATCGTGATGATTAAATACAAAATGCCCGCTCATCCGTACGTTCCGGATGAGTGGGCATCGTTTCAGTTACAGCAGTAACAATTGTTATTCTTTAGAATAAAGAAAAGATAAACTTAGCAACATCTGTAATTACATTTGCGATATCTTCAGCGATCTTTTCAACTGCCTTTTCATAGCCGTTTTTCTGATCATTTCTGTGGTCAGGCTTAGGTGCTGGTTTGTGATCGTGTTTATGGTCGTGTCTGTGATCCGGCTTATGAACTGCCGGACCTGCAGGACCGTGATGTCCTGGTCCAACTGGCTTTTCAGGTTCTTCGATAACCGGAAGTTCTTCAGCCGGAGCTGGTGCTTCTTCATTTACTGTTACTTCAGGCTGTTCTTCCGGAACAGTTTCCTCATTTTCGGATACTCCAGGCTGTTCTTCAGGTATAGTTTCTTCTGAAGCACTGCTTACCTTGATAAGCGCGCCGTGATACTCAGGTTCATCGTAAATAATATCATCCATTTCATCATTGTATGCGCATGCCATTCCGCCGTATTCAAGAACAGCAAACGGAAGCTCATAATTTCCGTCTTTCACATCATCATTAACCTTAAGTTCAACAGTCGCAAACACCATATCTTCATCTACGTTTCCATTAAGATTGCAGTAAATGAAAACAGCCATTTTACTGTTTTCAGCTCCTCTGAAAACATTCAGGCTTACATCTTTATCCACAATGACGCCTTCATCATTATTATTATCATCCGGATCGTCAGAATCTCCCGGCTCAGCACTTAATACCGTGAACTTATCCTCATCAATTATGAAGTAACCTAAAGCTGAGCAGAAAGGCTGCTTTATATCAGTTGCTCTGATCTTTACTTTTATCGTATCGCCCGCCTTGGCTTCATAAACACCGGCATCTACAGTAAAGCCCGTCAGACTTTCATCAGAACAAGCTGTCGTTATCGGCTGTCCTGTTTCAGAATATGTAATTTCAGGTATTATCGGATTGATAACGCCGTCTTCATCCAGATTGGTGTGATTATAATCATTGTCATAATCGTAATCATAGTCGTAATTGTATTCTTCAGGTGCTTCCGGCTGGATAGTTTCATCTGAGCCTGCACCGACTGTGATCAGAGCGCCGCGGTAATCAGGGTTTACTTCAAAAACGTCCCAGGTATCTTCTGTTTCGACGATCTTTGTTGCCATTGAAACGCTGCTGTCGCGAAGATAGAACGGAACAGTATAGCATCCGTCTTTAGCATCATCGTTTACCCTGAGCTCAATAGTAAGAAAAACAGTATCTTCCTTTAAACTTTCAAGTTCGCAGTAAATGAAGCCGATCTTTTCTGTATGCTCACTGCACATACTCTGTGCCGTTAATGTTTTCTGAAATATTTCGGTGTTTTCGTTATCCGGATCGTCAGTATCTCCCGGAGTAACACTTAAAACGCTGAATGCCTCAGTATTGACAAGAAGGCGTCCGCCGACTGAATTGAACGAATCCTTTATATCACACGCTCTTACCTTAACTTTGATCGTATCTCCTGCATTTGCCTCATAAACACCGGCATCAACAGTCATTTCTGCTGGTTCACCAGCTTCACGTAATGCTGCCACCGGCTGTTCTGCTGCAGATACTTCGTTAAGATAAGAAGCACCGCCCATCATTCCCCCTGCTGCTAAAGCAAAGGCTAAAATCGTCGTTACTGTTTTCTTCCATGTCTTGTTCATAATTTACACCTTTCTCTTCGCGGAAAGCACTTATCAATGAATGATTCAGTGTTTCCTATGGTTAAAACGTTAAATCCAACAGCAAAATGAATATCGCTGTTTATTCAACTATACCACAAACTTGGTACCAAGTCAAGCATATAAACAAAAAAATCTGTAGAAAGTCTTTAAATCTTGCTATATTCCCTCGTATTTGTATGCTGTACAATTTTGATTTGTACATTTCCTGAATGATTTTTCTGAACCATTTTATAGTTGTGCCTTCGGCACGATTAAAAAACGAGCTGTACCTATGCACAACTCGTTCATTAAATATTATATTTCTTTTGTTCTTTCTTTTTTTATGCTAATGTTTTTTCAGTCTTCTTATTTGCCTGCATTTGAATTAAAACAAATGGCATCTGCTCTGATCCATCCGTAATGTGTTCCGTCCTTCTGATCATAGCAGTCATAGAACATAATATCTCCGAGGCATACTGCTCTTCTGGCAACTATATTTGTATCGATTTTCATTTCACAGAGACGGTGTTCATCTTCCTGCTCGTTCTGATTAAGTGCATAATCCTCGTCATATGCACAGATCACTTTATCTTTGCCGTAAAGGAAATCAGATACTGTTCCGGTAAAGCAGTCGTATTCCGGAAGATCAAACACAGCTTCCATTTTACCTGTCTCGTCAGAATAGCTTCTTACAGACTTGTACACATCAGGGAGAGTTGTGGAAAGCATTTCATACTCGGATCTGCATTCCTCATTATCGTAATCATAATTTATAACTGAAACACCGGATGTATATAAGAATATTTCGCCGGATATTCCTCTGATCTGAGCCATATAAGGTGCACTAAGGGCCATATTACTGCTGAGATGTAATGTTGTATTCTGCGGTATGCATGTGAAAAGTTCCCCTGCGGTATATCCGTTATAAGAAAGCTTTGAACAGAAACAACGGTCATCTACAACAAAATGACCTTCCCATATTTCAGGCAGTTCCATTGTGAATCTTCCGTTTAAGTAAAGCACTTTTAAAGTTCCGTCAGCAAGTTTGTAAACTTTCACATTATCTGTCTTTATATCTTCCGGATATGCATACGGAACGGCATTTTCCGGCAGGATTTCTGATACTTCTTCATCTGAAAGGCATATATCGACCTCTGCAAAAGAATTTATTTTTTTCGAAATGAACTGTTTCATTGCTGCAAGGTCTGCAAGCTCAACGTCTTTATTATTATTCACATCAGCTGCTCTAAGCTGGGTGCCATACAGATATTTTTCACCAACGAGATAAAGTGAAAGCATTGTGGCATCTGATATGTCGATTGCCCCGTCACCGTTAATGTCACCTTTTGTAATTCTCCAGTCAGATTCCACTGCTTCCTCTGCAATTTCATTATCCTGACAAGTGTATGTTTCATTCGTTGTCATCTCTGCATAAACAGAGCTGCTGTTCTGATTTCCATTAAATATTCCTGCTGCCGGAAATGCAAAAACTGATGAAAGTACTGCTGCTAATACACGTTTTGTTTTTACTGATCTTTTCATAATATGTTTCTCCTTTTCACCTGTATATCCGTTATTCTATTTGTGTTTAAAGAGCTCTTTTTCACTGAAGGATTATTCCCTTCATCTATAGAGTACGGAAACGAAGTAAAAGGTTACAGGATTTTTTCAAAAAAATTACCGGCAGTAATGCTGCCGGTAATTCTATAGCACAGCCGGTCACGGCTGTACATTTTTCAGACTGTAGCCTCAATCAGTTTCTTTCCGTGAATACTGATTTCCTTTACACCCTGTTCCTTCTCCTTATTAAAATTGAAACTCAGCATATACCCTGTTTCAAGATTAAAATAATTCAGATACTCACATGTCTGCTGTTCACCATCGGCATTATACCTCGGTCCACGCCAGATCTTTAATTCTATTATAAACCGTTCTCCGTGATAATCCACGATAACATCTGTTCTCGTCTGATCTCTGGTCTGAGCTTCGATATAGTAATTTCCCGTTCCGTTGATGATTGGCTTCAGATACATCAGGAAAAGTGCTCTTCCGTCCTTTTCCTTAAACCGCTCTTCCGGCTTTCCGAACACCTCTGTAAATGTCCTTATAAAGCCTTCAAGAACAGCTGTCATGTTAAGTTTTCCGTCCTTGACAAAAAGGTTCTTTTCGCGTGCACCGTTATTGAAGAACACGTTGTCATTCATTTCTTCTTCCGATATAAACAGATTATACAGACGGGTTTCAAATATTCGGTTAGCCACTTTTACTCTGTTATCGTCATTTCTGATCAGACCGTACATCTCCATGCACACAATATCTTCCTGATCAGAGCTGTATGATAATGTTATACCGTCCATCAGAATACTACGCAGTGCTGCTTTTAACTTAGGGTACAGCTTCAGATTTTTAGTTATCGTCTGAAACAGTGTATTATTCTCTGAGATCAACATCTTTACCGCAGTCAGAAAACCTTCCTCCGTCCACGCTTCTGACAGAGACATTTCTCTGCATATCTTTTCATCAATCAGCTGACAGATACGGCTTACAAGAAACGGATATCCACTTGTCTGATCACGGATGAGTTTAGCCATGAATGCTGTATCCATTCCGGTATGATGATCTGCCTCATATTCATCAAGCATTCCCTTTATACCACTCTCAGATAAACTCATATCGATATCAAAGTCAGCTGAAATATTCCACGGACTGTTTTCCTTGCCGTCTTCATCTGGTCTGATCTTACTTTTAAGATGTTTAACATCATTAACTCCTGCAAGGATAACTGAATGGAACGCTGGTATTCCTTTAGTGTTTCTGCTTATATATCCATCTCTGAGCTGTGCAAGGAAATCAAGAAACACCTGATTGTTCGACGCGGAATCCACCTCATCAATCATCAATACAACAGGAACATC
>JAGDDO010000194.1 GCA_017848205.1 Oscillospiraceae bacterium
ACAACCTGGTGCCGAATCTGACCGTCAGAGAGAACATACAGATATGCGAATATATTGCCGATGATCCGCTGGATATCGATGAACTTCTTGAAACGCTCGGACTTACCGAACACCAGAACAAGTTCCCTGCTCAGCTATCCGGCGGTCAGCAGCAGAGATGCGCCATCGCAAGAGCACTTGTAAAAAATCCGAAGCTCCTCCTCTGTGACGAGCCGACAGGTGCCCTCGATTCAAAAACGAGCCGCGACATTCTTGTTCTTCTGGAAAAGATAAACGGGAAATACGGAACAACGATGCTGATAGTTACCCACAACAACTCCATTAAAAACATGGTACACAAGGTAATTATCATAAAGGACGGACTTATAAAGAAAGAATATGAAAACGAAACGAGAATACCTGCTGCGGAACTGGAGGATCTGTGATGAATAGAGTTTTAAACAGACGTAATCTCCGCAGTCTTAAAAGCCGTTTTCCAAGATATCTTGCACTGCTTCTGCTGATCGTAATGGGTGTTTATCTTATAATCTCGATAGTAGGATCTGCGGAAATGATCATTCAGGGCACTGAAAAACAGAAGGAGATAAACAAAGTCGAGGACGGACAGTTCACTGTATTCCTTCCGCTTACCGACAGCCAGATACATGAGCTTTCCGGATATAATACGGTGATAGAACCGATATTTTCAATTGATCTGAAAGCCGAAGACGGTTCAACGCTGAGAATGTTCAAAAACAGAAAAAAAGTTGACCTGATACAGCTGGATGAGGGTCGTCAGGCGGAAAAATTCGGTGAAGCCGTAATAGAAAAAGGATATGCATCTGCCCACGACATACACACCGGTGACTTCATTACAGCCGGAGGTGTAAAACTGAGAATCACCGGAATCGGATCCGTGCCGGATTATGATATGTGTATTGCACGTTTCAGCGATACGGCTGTCGAAAGGAGCATATTCGGGCTCATATTCACAAGTGACGAACAGTATGAGGAACTGAAGGAAAAGAATGATCTGAATGCAGAAGAATACACTTATGCATACCGTCTCGGATATCTGTCTGAAACAACACTTAAAAATGATCTGAAAAAGATAAAGATCGATCCTGAACAGGTGGACAACAAATACTTCCGTGAGATCATCAGCGAAAAACTGAAGGACCGTCATGAATTTGAAGACAGTATAAGCGATCTTAATGACGGTGCAGAGAAGCTTTCAGAAGGGCTGAAGGGCTTAAGTTCTGTTATGCCGGAACTGAAAGACGCCGCCGAAGGTTCTGCCGAACTGGCGGATGGTACGAAAAAACTTAAGGAAAACACAGGTGAATTACTCGATGAAGTCTTTGAGGTAAAAATCGAAAACCTTACATCATTTATCCCGGCAGATGAAAACATAAGAATAGAAGGTGCAGCCGGAGACGTTGTGATGGACAAAAACGCCGGACTGGTCGCCGGAATAATCGTTCTTACCCTTTTCGCCTACGTTATTTCAGTTTTCGTAGTTCATCAGATCGAAGAAGAGCAGAGCGTCATCGGTGCGCTGTATGCACTTGGAGTGAAAAAGAAGGATCTGATGGCGCACTACATAACCCTTCCGACACTGATATCCCTGGCAGCTGCCGTCATTGGTTCCCTGCTCGGATTTTCACCGCTCGGCATAATGAAACAGTCGGAAGATACCTACAGCTACTTTTCACTGCCGCAGTTTGATGCGGTTTATCCGCCGTACCTCATCGTGTATGCACTCGTACTCCCGCCGGTGATATGCGCTGTGGTAAATGCCGTTGTCATAAACCAGAAGCTTTCACGCACTGCCCTTTCACTTATGAAAAATGAGCAGTCCTCAGGAAGCTACAGACAGTTCACACTGAAAACCAAAAGTTTCCCGAAGCTTTTTGCCATTCGCCAGATGGTAAGGGAATCCCGTTCAGTGATAACAATAATCCTCGGAATGTTCGTTTCAGTCATGATCATCATGCTTGGAACAGACAGTGCCGTTCTCTGCGGAAATGTAAACAAATGTACGGTAAACGATACGAAATTTGAGTACCAGTATCTGTACAAATATCCGGACAAGGCTCCTCCGGAGGACGGAGAAGCGGCATATGTCGAAACACTGAGTACAGAATGCATGGGATACACTCTCGATGTCAGCGTTATCGGCATAGCAGAAAAAAGCAGATTTTTTGATGTATCTGTCGCAAAAGGAAAAAACAGAGCAGTGATCAACGCGTCTCTTGCGGAAAGATACGGTTACAGAAAGGGCGACAAAGTCGCTTTTACCGATTCATCCACTGACACGGACTACTGCTTTAATGTTACTGATGTTTGTGACTACTCTGTAGGATTTGCCATCTTCATGGATATTGACAGCATGCGTGAGCTTTTCGGCAGAGAAGATGACTACTTTAACGTTGTTTACTCGGACAAAAAACTTGATATTGAAGACGGAAGGCTCTATTCCGTTACCACCAGGGATGATATCATCCGAGGTGCAGGCGTTTTCTCAAAACTTATGCTTCCGCTGGTAACAACACTTATCGTTACAGGAACAATAGTGTTCTGCGTTGTAATGTATCTTATGATGGGTGTAATGATCGACCGCTCGGCAATGGGTATATCACTCATAAAGATCTTCGGCTACCGTGCTGCTGAGATCAGGGCACTATACCTCAACGGAAATCTTATAGCCGTAGCCGCCGGAGCACTTATCGCAGTACCGCTCGCAAAGAAAGTTATCGACGCCATATTCCCTTCTTTCATCCCGAACGTCGCATGCACCATAAAGCTTGCCTTTCCGTGGCAGCTTTATCTGCTCATCTTTGCGGCCATACTTGCAGTTTACTTTATAATAAACAGAATGCTCACAGGTAAGATCAGAAAAATCTCACCGGCAGAGGTACTGAAAAACAGAGAATGATCTCAGCACACTATTCTGATTTTCGGTCTTGTCATATCTGCTTCGAATGAAAGCACACAGATCAGAGCAAGGAGCGCTCCCTGAAAGATACCTGTACCGTCAAGGTTTACGATGCCTTTACTGTAATCAGCGTTTAAATTACAGTTACCGCAGTCTGCGATTTTCAGAGAATCTATATCGGTATGCAGAACCTGCGAAATATTCTTTTTCTCAACGAAAATGCTTCGTTTATCGGTTATTACGAAATACTCCTTTCCTTTTGAAAAGATGCCCTTGTTTCCGTATACTATAACGCGTTCACCGGGGTCCATAACTGTACTTATCATCGGAAGTGCATTGGTTATCTGATCTTCTCGCAGTCCTTTCATAGAAATATCAGACGGTATCTTACATTTAGCGGACAGATATTTCACGATCTCTGACGAACTTTCATATGTCTCCATGCAGTGAACAATATTTTTGATGCATCCT
>JAGDDO010000195.1 GCA_017848205.1 Oscillospiraceae bacterium
TACTACTTAGTAATGATAACTTGATCAGACATAATTCACCCTGAACTGTACGCCAGAAGTACAGTCAGCGTTTTGATATTTTATAAATGAAGGGATAACGAATGAAGAAAAAAGCCCTGTCTGCTCTCTGCATTGCTTTTCTGATGTGTTCGGTCACCGGATGTTCATCGAAAAACACCGGAGAGCGTTTCAAGGACCGCATAAACATCGCTGTGAAAGAGCGGTCTGAAATAAACAGTGATTCTGATTACATCAGTTACAAAGCCGATCTTTCCGCAGGAAGACTTACCGACGGACATTATTCACACGAAGGATTACAGGTTGATACTGACGGGACCGGCACTGATGACACTGCCGGAAAAGCTGCTGTTTCATTATCGCAGAACAGCATGCTGAACGTGCACTACTATCTTGATGAAGCTCACCGGAATGAGATAACTGACCCTTACCACGATTTTATTTATCTTGCTCCGGGACAGTCTCTTTATGCCGTAGCCGAGAAAAAAAGCGGAAGTTCGCCGGAAAAATATTCTTTTTCCACATTCCGCGTTTACAGTATAAAAGACGGTAAAAAAGATCTTGTTTCCGAAGAATACGATGAGAAAACCGGTCTTTTCTTCACAGCTCCGGACAAGTGTGACGGACTCGAATTCTCTGCCGGACCGGTCGGAAAATACGAAAACAAGGAACTCACTCTTTCCGATTACTACACTGACGACACCTTCGCTCACATAGATGCCGGCGGAAAATGGAATGTCGGAGGAAAAGAATTCAGTGCAGGTAAAGCTGAAACAGGTCCTTTCGGCCTTTACAGTGTAAAATACGAATTTGATTCAGACAAATACTTCTTTGTTTCATCGGAACCGAAGTACAGCTTCTTAAACGAGAACAGTGTCGGATTCAGAAGCACATCAGCATCTGACGATATTTCGGAATATTCTGTTGAACTTCACCCGTACATAAGCGTAACACTGAAAGCTCCGGAAAGCAACGCGAAAGCAGAAGTAAACGGCGAATCTGCTGGCTCGTTCACAAAGGGTCAGGACATTGTGCTTGATCATCTTAAATTCGGCGACACCATTGTTCTGACCTGCAGCAAAAAGGATGTTCCGCATTATGACAAAACTGTTCTTTCACTTGAAAAATCTGACGACAACTTTGCGCGGTACACATTCATCGTCAAGGAACAGTCCGAGGACTTCACATTTGATCCGTCGGAATACACGTTTGAACACGGAAAGGTAGCTTTCAGCTATCTTGGAAAACCTATAACCGGAAAGATAAGCCTTGCAGCAGGACGCCAGATCGAATACTACGAAGATTCGGCTGATGACGGATACTGGCTGCCGACCGGAAACAACGTTATTACTGTTTCCGAAGATCCGGAAGAAACGGCAAAGCAGCTTGAAAAGATACGTTTCTACGAAAAGAAACTCGTAACAGTAACTCTTCCTCAGCCATCTGCAGGCGGAAGCGTGATCTACAAAAAGGATGACCTTACACTTACCGGTAAAACAGAGAAAATGCTTGCCGGAACCGAGATAAAGCTTATCCTTAAACCGTGGGCCGGCTGGGAAAGCGCAGCCGAAGGTGATACATTCACTGTATCGGACGAATCTGACGAGCAGACTGTTACCATCGGCGACGTAAACGTAAAGAATATTTTCAAGGAAATAAAAGAACACAGACCGAAACTGAAAGTCATCGCTGACAAGCTGGTCGGTACTGACATGCAGTTCACAGTAAGAACATCTGACGTTTCGGAAAATGAACTGAGCCGCGACATCAAGAACAACGTTCTTCTTGACACCACTACCGGAACGGCTGACGGCATTTATATTTCTGCTGACAACGGAAAAATAGCGAAAAGCCAGATTGTTAAGCTGCACATTGTCAAAACCGATTCAAAAGGAAATGAAACAACCGAAATCATTTATTTAAACGAACTTCCTTCCGAAAAGAAGATAGACATTTACAGTCAGAACGAATCGAACAAGTCCGATGTTTACTATACTGATATTACGATCACTATCTCGATCGCATTCAGGCAGACTTTCGAACCAAGAAACTATGAACACGCTGTTCTTTCACTTCAGTACGCAGATACATCTGACCGTCAGAACATATCTGCCGGAGATCTGCTTGACCGCGACAGAATAGTAACGGTTAAATTCAAACCGGCTGAAGGATTCTATATAAGCGGTGAAAACGTAACAGACAATGTTTACTCTGCTGAGATGAAATACTCTGAATATCTGCAGACAGCTGAGAAGATCGGCAAAAACTATCCGCGTAAAAAGATCTATACGGTAGATCTTGTCACAACTGATAAATACGGAAAAGTTACCTATACCCTCAACGGCAAAAAGGTCAGCGGAAAAACACAGGTCAGAGAAGATGACAAGCTTGTAATGGATTATGTAATTGAGAACAAGGATTACATCATATACAAAGACTTCATTTCTGCTATGTACGATCTGCTTAACAAGTCACCGTATGAACGAAGCGAAGCGATAACCATAACCGAAGATCTTGACGGCTCATCCATCAGCCGTGAAGACTTTATTGTAGTCCAGAAGAAGGAGAAATGATAATGAGACCGCGTATCAGCATGAAGCACATATCACTTACCGGCGTTCTGGTCATCATACTTGCTGTTCTTCTGTACATACTGTTTTTCCTGACAGTTCCGGCGTACAGCAGCGCATCGGAAAACGGAAGGATACTCGGTGAAGAAACAGGCCGCAAAGTCGGAGTGTACACCGGTTCATTAAAAGGAATACAGAACGGTGTTGAACAGACACGCAGCACCGAACATACTATCGGCGAAACTGCTGAAAGTCTGAAAAAGATCACTTCGGCTGCCGGAAAAATGTGTCTGCTTTCAGAAACTCTGACAGAGGATATAACTGAAGAAAGCACTGAAGATGATCAGGGAATCACAGCGGTCTTCACTGTTGACCTTGGAAAGGCAGATGTATCTGTAACGGGAGATACTTCTCTCATGGTCACAATTCCGAATCCGGAATGCCATATTTACAGAAACTCTGACAACACGGAAGCTGCCGCTGCGAACGGCATCATAGACGAAAGCATCCGCAGAGAAGCGAGACAGATCGCCCTGTCCCGTACCGAAAAGCTTGCCGAAACTGTATGCGGCAAGAAATTCATCTGTTCGGTAGCTTTTTCTGATCAGAAAGGCGGTGGTGCAAATGAATAGAAAAGCACCGGCCAGAAGAGCAGTAAAAAGAAGACGGATAAACTTTTCAGCTATAATTCTCTCTGTTCTGATAATACTCGCAGCAAGCCTGAACCTGGCTCTTTACAGAATAACCGTTGATGAAAGCACCGATGCCTTTGACAAAGCTTATGCCGCCGCAAAGGAAACACAGACTCCGGTAACATATGAACAGTTTTATCTGGCTGCACTGGAACAGTACAAGACCAAAAACGACATTATAACGGACATTGCCGCAGACTACGGCAGCGGAAAACTGGAGGTCATGAAGATATATGATACCATCAGTATACCGCAGGCTCCTGCAGAGGATGAAGAAAGTTCACTGACTCTCGTGATACCTGTAAACGGGGTATACACAGCAAACCTGCAGCTTGCTGAGATCATTACTGACCAGCAGCGCGGAACTGTCAGGGTACGCATACCGCGTCCTGAACTCAGTGACTTTACTGTAGATTACGACAAGGCAAAGCTGGTTGACGAATCAGGCGTAGTAATAAGCGCCGGAAAAATGTCCACTCCTGAACTTGCCCGCAGTCAGTTCGAGGAAAAGAACATTGATGTACGCGAACAGATAAACACCAATAAAGTGTTCAGTGAAAACGCCGCTGAAACTGCACGTCTTAAAATAATTTCAGCTGTTATGGCTGTTAATCCGTATGAAGACGTGGAAACAGAAGTTGAATTTATTGAATGATCAGAAACTGAAATTAAAAAAACTGATGTACAGCACCTGCCGTACATCAGTTTTTTCTTAATTATTTTTTTCAACAGTAACCTGACATGCCTTCATTGCTTCAAGAGCATTTCTGTGGCTTTCCGGAGTAACTCCTGCACAGCAGTCCTCGTAAACGGTTATATCCGTTTCAGGTGAAAACGCTCTTATTAGCATGGCGTTGCTTATAACGCATATATCTGTACAGAGACCTGTCATATATACCTTATCCGGCTTCTCCTCTTTCATGAGCTCTGCAAGCTTTTCAGAACCGAAGGTAACCTTTTCTATAATGCGTCCTTCTTTATAGGCCTTTGTCTTTTTGAGCGCATCGCAAATCTCCCAGCCTTCTGTTCCCTTTATACAGTGTTTTACAGGGAGTTTTTCTCCTTCAAGAGTGTTCATGTAATCTTCGTAGTGTGTATCCTGAGTGAAGATAACATCTCCGTCAAATTCATTTACAGCTTTCACAACCGCAGGAACAATGTTCACTGCTTCGCCGGTTCCCAGCGCACCGTCGATAAAATCATTCTGCATGTCGATGACCATCAGTATCTTTTTCATATTGATTTCCTTCCCTTCCTGTCACACATTTTTGTGTGGTTCCCTTTGGTTTATGCTTATATTATACCACTTACAGATAACTTAATCAATTGTCTGCATCCGGAAACGGGACAACATATTCCCGGACAGGTCCCGATACAGTAAACGTAAAAATCTTTTTGCGTTCACTATTAATTTTCCCCAGAAATCCGGATATGCGTTTAAATCAGTGTTTCCTTAGTTTTAACCAATATTAGATAATAAGCAAAAATCTTTTTTGTCTATTTGGGCAAAAAAATATTGAAAAGCTATTGCCTTTTTTTCAGAAAAGTGATATAATACAAATATCAACTTAGCATACATCTTTTTTATGTATGCTTTGTTACAAAGGAGGAATTTGTATGAAAACAATTATTTCAGCTAAGAAGATGAACATCCCGCAGGCTTTTGACAATTACGCAAAGGAGAGACTTGATTCAAGATTATCAAAGTTCTTCGGCGACGATGCTGATGCAAAGATCGTTATCTCTGAGGCAAGAGGCCAGATCGTTGTCGAACTTACTGTAAGATACAACAATATTATTTACAGATCAGAAAAAAGCGCTGTTGACAAGAACGACGCACTCGATGCAGCAATCGACAAGATCATCAGACAGATCCGCAAAAACAAGACAAGAGTTGAAAAGAAACTCAAGGAAAATGCTTTTGCAGCTCCTTATACTGAAGACGTTGAAGAACAGTACGACTTCGAAGTTGTTAAACATAAAAAGTTTACAATGCGCCCGATGGACGTAGATGAAGCTATACTTCAGATGAATCTTTTAGGACATAACTTCTTTATGTTCAGCAACGCACAGACAGGTTCAACAAATGTAGTTTACAAGAGAACAGACGGTAATTACGCTGTACTCGAACCTGAGGTATAATGCCACGCACAGCGGTTACGCTGTAAGATAAAAATCCTAAACAGAAACAGGGAAGGCTGCCGCTTACCAGGCAGCCTTCCCTGTTTTCCGCAAAACTATTGACAGTACTTTGCGGTTGTGATAAAATGTTTTTAAAACCATCAGGTAAACACTGATGAAGCCGGAGTCCTGTGTCTGCATGACTTAAGTCCGATTACCCGCTTTATAAGTGTTTTCCTGAAACAATACAGAAAAGGAGACAAACAAATGAAAAAACTATTATCAAAATTCGACTACAACGCACCGGTAATTCTCACCTTCACGATCATCGCGTTTGCAGTCCAGCTCATCAGCTCGATTCCGGGTACAAAAGCGTTCCACAGTCTGTTTGTTGTATCACGCGGTTCACTTCTTAATCCGCTCTTCTACGTAAGACTGTTTACTCATGTTATCGGCCACGGCGGCTGGGCACACTTTATGGGCAACTTCAGTTTCATTCTTATCCTCGGCCCTATGCTTGAAGAAAAATACGGAAGCAAACGTCTTTTATTCATGATGGCTGTCACAGCAGTACTTACTGCAGCGATCAACATCGTTTTCTTCAACGTTGCTCTCTGCGGCGCAAGCGGTATCGTGTTCATGTTTATCCTTCTCGCTTCATGCGGAAACATAAAAGAAGGCAACATTCCTGTAACACTTATTCTTGCTGCTGCTTTCTACATCGGCAACGAACTCATCAGCTCACTCGGTCATGACAATGTATCTCAGCTTTCACATATTCTCGGCGGTCTCATTGGTGCCGGTTTCGGATTCATTTTCGCTCCGAAGAAAGATCAGAAGATCACTCCGTACTGATAACTGAAACAGTAAAAAAACTTAAAGGCGCTGCGCACATCTGAAAGATGTACTCAGCGCCTTTTGTTATGTTAAAAACCATATGTCGCGGCACTCGAACTCCCTGCCTTCAAGATAGGTAAGTACGTTTTCCTCTTCAGTTTTCCTGAACATGAGCCTGTATGCACACAGTGCCTGATATTCAAAGCCTGAATGCTCGTTTACCTCCCGCCTGCCGTACTTAGTATCTCCTACCAGGGGACATCCTATAAACGCCATGTGCGCCCTTATCTGATGAGTACGCCCGGTAACGAGTTCAACTTCGGCAAGCACATATTCTCCGAAGGACGGATCCACTACCCTGTATTTTGTAATGATCTGTTTGCTGCCTTCGAATTCCTCGTTCTTTACCGTAACAATGTTGGTGTCACTGTCTTTCCTGTGCCAGGCCGTAATAGTCGCCTTATGCTTTTCCGGTAACGAAGAAAGAAGGCACAGATATTTCTTCACCACATTGTTTTCCCTGATCTTCTTGTTGATCTCACGGAGCGCTGCAGCATTTTTGGCTCCTATAACAATGCCGGCGGTATTCCTGTCAAGCCGGTTGCACAGTGCAGGAGCAAAGGAATTTTCTGAGGCCGGATCGTATTCTCCGTGTTTTACAAGATAATTCTTGAGTCTGTCTGCAAGTGTATCACTGTCGTTTTTGCTGTCACTGTGGACAATAACTCCCGGCTTCTTGTTCAGAACAATAATGTTTTCGTCTTCGTAAATAATATCTTCTTTTTTCAGGCATGATCCGCTGCGGAACACCTGTTTTTTTTCTGTTTTCTGATTTCCCAGAAGCTCATCGCTTATAAATATCTTAAGCTCATCACCTGACTTCAGCCTTGTTGATATTTCGCAGCGCTTGCCGTTGAGCTTGATGTTTTTGGTGCGTATAGCCTTGTACATCACACTTTTCTGCAATTCAGGAAACGCCTTTGTGATAAACTTGTCGAGCCGCTGATCAGCGTCATTGCTTTTTATTATAAACTGTTTCATAGATCACCTTTATTTTCAGAAGAAACACCGGTTAATGCACCTTAAGATTTATTCATAAATCTTAAACAGGTGTCCGGGACGAAGTCCGTTTCTCCTCCTCCCACAGATCCGGCGAAGCAGGATCTGCGGTTGAACCAGTGTTTCCTTAAGTTAAGCCGTAATATAATACAAAGTATATCATATAACTGTCATATAGTCAACGGCAAATTTCTTTATATACATTGTATATTTGTTTCAACATTTTTGTATTTGACTATGTGCATTTTTTATGATATAATTATAGTAATGAATTTTATATACACCGGACGGAGGTGAAACAATGAGTGTGAGAAAAAAATATCTGTCATCACTGCAGTAGATCTCATGCAGTATACTGAGAATGAAAAAACTGCATCTTGCAGAAAAATACACAGGTTCGGGATCCATCCTTCATATTGCTGAAATAATGCGCAATGAAGGTGTTCGTAAAGTAATGATCGTTACCGACGACAATGTTTATGAAAACGGTATGACTTTCAGCTTTGAGGAACAGCTGGTCAGTTACGATATAGAATTCACTCACTTTACCGAAATTAACGGTAAGGCAGATCTGGAATGTATCGAAAAAGGAACGGAACTTTTTTTAA
>JAGDDO010000018.1 GCA_017848205.1 Oscillospiraceae bacterium
TTCAGTAACCGACAGAGTTGTTTCAGCTAAACCGCTGTTTTCATCTGATACTGTACCGGCAGAGCATCCTGTAAATAAAAATGCTGAAAGAACGACGGTAAAAATAAAAATCTTCCTCAAAATGCATCCTCCTGAAAAAAGCAGCAGATCATAACTCCCATACAGTATGTGGTAATGATATGCTGCTTTCGAATAGTATTATTATCTGTGATCTGTTCGGTGATTATTCTGCTATAGAATCGATAGCTTCCTTAGCGTGATCAGCGTAGATCTGGCGGATAGCTTCATTTTCGCCAAGTCCTCTGATAAGGCATTCAACCTTGTAGCCTGCAGCTTCGAATACTGACTTCCATGAATCTTCTTCATCACCAGCCATGTCGTTGTTAGCGTGGTCGCCTGCAACTACCATGAGAGGTTCAAGAACAACGCGTTCATATTCGCCGGCTTTAACTAACTTAAGAACATCTTCCACTGAAGGTTCAGCTTCTACTGTACCAACGAAATAATTTGTGTGTCCGTCTGCTGTAAGGAGATCCTGCATTTTCTTGTAAACTGAGTTTGATTCAGCTTCTGTACCGTGACCCATGAAGCAGATAGCAGTCTTGCCGTCATCGTAATCCTTTGTCCAGTCAACGATAGCTTCTTCAACACGCTTGAAGTCATCATCAGATGTAAGGAGAGGCTTGCCGAATACAACCTTGTCAAAAGCGTCAGCCTTTGCGCCAACCTGTTCAAGAAGATCATTGTATTCAAGGCCGTTCATAAGATGTGTAGGCTGAACAACGAGAGTCTTTACCTTGTTGTTAGCAGCACGTTCAAGAGCAGCGTCAACGTCATCGATAAGAATACCGTCACGCTTGTTTACGTGGTCTATAATGATATTTGCTGTAAATCCGCGGCGTACACTGTAGTCAGGGAATGCCTTTTCGAGTGAGTCTTCGATAGCACCGATAGTAAGACGACGGCTGTCGTTGTAGCTTGTACCGAAGCTGAGAACGAGAAGTTCGTTTTCACCGATCTCGTCCTGATTGCGGATATTGTCAAGTGATGCATCGCCTGTGTCGTAGTTTTCTTCATCCTCTTCTTCAGTTTCTTCGGCTGCAGATGTTTCTGCGACAGCTTCAGTAACTTCCTCAGTTTCAGCTGCTTCTTCGGTTACAGCTTCTGTTTCTGCGGCACTGTTTTCAGCGGCAGAATTACCTGCAGATGGAGCAGAACTGTCACATCCGGACATAACAAATCCAAGCATTGCAATACTCATAATTACAGCGATCTTTCTTTTCATTAAAATAAGCTTCCTTTCATAAAGAGGTAAACCGCATAAAAAATGCCTTCATCCGAACGGAAGAAAGCATCACAAACAGACCCATCCGGAAACGGAGAGTCTGAAGCAGTACGATCAATTCCTCGTGATCTGAGCTAAAAGCTCTGTACCAGTACGAGGCAGGTTTCCTGACTTATGCATCAACGCGATATACAAAGCCTTCCCGGATTTCCAGTGACCATGTAACAGCATACCGCTACGCAAATACAGTGACGAGATCGTGCAGGACTCAGACCTGCTTCCCTTTTACCCTCTGCTTCTATGAAATATGAACAGAGGCACCACATACTTTATATTCATTTTTAACAAATCCAATTGTATCACAAACGGATGTGAAATTCAATAAGAACAAAAATATTTCGGCACATCCTACAGTTTTTTGTCAGCAAGATAAAGCAGAGCATTGCATATTGCCGCCGCCACATTGCTGCCGCCTTTTCTGCCGCGTGCCACTATACACGGTACACCGGTATCTATAAGCATCTCCTTTGACTGGACCACGTTTACAAATCCGACCGGTACACCGATGACAAGTTCAGGAATGAATGTACCGGAACGTATAAGTTCTGTAAGTCTTACAAGTGCCGTAGGTGCGTTCCCTGCAGCAAAGATGACCGGTCTGCCGAGACGAGATGCCTTGTCAACTGACGCTGTCGCCCTTGTGGTACCGTTTGCCTTTGCAGTTTCAGCAATATCAAGATCTGCCATGAAGCATTCGCACGAACATCCGTGCCTTGCAAGTGCAGCCTTGTTTATACCTGACTTCGCCATATTTGTATCTGTTACAAACACGGCTTTTTGAGATATAGCTTTCATAGCAGTATTCATCACATCTTCTGAAAAATACAGATTATCAAGATAATCAAAATCTGCGGTCGTATGAATAACTCGCATTACAACGGGCTTTATTTCCTCAGGTATCTCAGTTTCCAGTTCTGACTCGATTATTTCAAAACTCCGGCGTTCAATATCAGCCGGAAGCACATATTCAAGGTTCATATGCCCTCCTGAATGATCTTATAGATCATATCCATGTTCAGACTTTTCCGTACAGCATCAGCGAGTTTGTCAAGTTCTTTTTCACGCTGAATTTTTCTGTCTGTAACTGTACCGTTAAACTTAAGCCCCTTTGCTTCATAAAGAGCCTTGACAAGAGCTCCGGAAACCTCCGCACTGTCGAATATTCCGTGGACATAGCAGCCTGCCGTGTTGCCGCTAAAATACCCGCCGTTGTCTGTCAGAAGTTCGCAGTTTCCTTCAGTTTTACCCATATGAACTTCGTAACCGTAATAGGATGCACTGCTAAGGCATGAAAAGAAACCGGAAACGTCGCGGAATCTTCCTTCCGTTCGAAGCTGAGTCTTCTCAGTATGAAAAACTGTCCTGCACGCAGGAAGAAGGCCGAGGCCCTCTGCTGTTCCGCCGCACTCGGTACAATCCGGATCGGAAATAGTCTCACCAAGCATCTGAAACCCACCGCACATTCCAAATACAGGAAACTCGTAATTTGCCCGTGCTTTGATTTCCCGGCTTAATCCTGTTCTGTTCATCCATTCCATATCAGCTATTGTACTCTTGGTTCCCGGAAGAATAAGCAGATCCGGTTCTCCCAGTTCTTCCGGCTTTGAAACATACCGTACCGAAACGCCATCGTACTGACTGAAAACATCAAAATCGGAAAAGTTCGATATTTTCGGGAAACGGATCACTGCAATGTCAATAACACCTGTGTTTTCAGTTTTATCAAGGCGGGAGGAAAGGCTGTCCTCATCTTCAAGATCGTGTTTTACAAACGGAACTACGCCGATCACCGGCCTTCCGCATTTTTCTTCAAGAATTGAAATACCGTCATCAAAAAGACTGATATCTCCGCGGAAACGGTTTACTATAAGTCCTTTTACCAGTTCCTGTTCGTGCTTTTCCAGAAGTGCGTATGTTCCGTAAAGCTGTGCAAACACTCCTCCGCAGTCAATGTTTCCGACAAGCAGAACAGGGATTTCAAGCATCGTCGCAAGTCCCATATTGACTATGTCGTCTTTTTTAAGATTAAGTTCAACCGGACTTCCAGCTCCTTCAACAACAATAATGTCGTACTGCGAAGCAAGCGTTTCGTATGCCTTCTGTATGTCAGGGATAAGCTCCGTTTTCCGGGAAAAATATTCTCTGGCACGCATATTCCCTCGGACTTTTCCGTTTACTATGACCTGTGAGCCTGCGTCGGTAGTCGGTTTTAAAAGTACGGGATTCATAAGTGCCGAA
>JAGDDO010000196.1 GCA_017848205.1 Oscillospiraceae bacterium
GCTGTTACACTGAAGATAATTGAAAGAAGCGAGATACCGCATGAAGTATCGGAAGTTCTCGGCGATACAAACAGCAGTATTATAAATGCTCTTATTTCAGATATTATCGTAAACAGCTATGACTGTCCTTATCTGACCATATCACCTGATATCTATTCAGCGATGAAAGGATTGCTTAAGTTCAATTACGAGAGAATTTACAAGAATCCTTCAATAAAGGATGAGGATTCGAAACTCCGCAACATGTTTACCGTTGTTTATGACAGATTTTATGACCAGCTGGTTTCAGGAGATCCTCAGACAGAGATATACTGCGATTATTTGAGCTCATACAATCCTGAGTATTTCAGAAAGTATTCTGAAAACAATATGCAGGGAAGGATAGTTGTTGACTATATTTCAGGTATGACAGACCGTTATTTCAATGACTGCTTTACAAAATTTATAATGCCGAAGAAATTCGGTAAAAACATTTATTCATGAGGCCTTAAATGGAAAAAGAAGAAAAAGTATTTGATATACCCGGCTTTACGTATTTTGCCGAGAAAAATAATTACACCGGCAGCGTGGCCAATACCTTCAATTATAAAATAGTAAACGGTGATGTGCTTACTGTTACCGTATGGATGGGAAAGTTTTGTCTTGCCAAAACTTCAGAGGAAGACATAGTCGATGTGAAGGAGTTTGAAAAAACGCCTGAAGGACTTGAAGAACTGAAATCATGGCTTGAAGCAGAACTGGAAAAGAAAAAGGACGATATATAAGTAATAAAAATGCCTCTGTCGCCGATGGACAGAGGCATTTGTTATAGTGAACGTCAGAATATTCTCTCGTTTACTATATGTGTTTGTTTTTATATGTGTTTGTTTTTTATCAGCCTGCGTTAAGACCGTAGTTGGAACAGAGTGATGCAAGACCGCCTGTGAAGCCGCTTCCTACAGCACAGAATTTCCATTCGCCGTTGTGTCTGTAAAGTTCGCCTACTACAAGACATGTTTCAATTGAGAAGTCTTCGCAGAGATCGTATCTGATGAGTTCAACGCCTGTAGCTTCATCGAGGATACGGATGTAAGCGTTTGATACCTGACCGAAGTTCTGCTGTCTTGTTTCATAGTCATGTATTGTAACAGTGAAAGCGATCTTTTCGATGTTGGCAGGTACTGTTGCAAGATTTACCTTGATCTGTTCGTCATCGCCGTCGCCTGCACCTGTGAGGTTGTCGCCCATGTGGCATACAGAACCGCATTCTGACTTGAGATTGTTGTAGAAGATAAATGATGAATCTGAAGGCGCTTTACCGGAAGCATCGAGCAGGAAAGCTGATGTATCGAGGTCGAAGTCTGAGCCTCCGTCATATTTATTAACGTCCCAGCCGAGTCCTACGATTACCTTCTGAAGACCCGGGTTTGTTTTTGTAAGATCAATTTTCTGACCCTTCTGAAGTGAAATGGCCATGATGATTCCTCCTTTGTGTTCGTGTTTTATAGTGTAGCTGCTGTTCCATTCCTTGTGTGAAACAGTATAATGTAATTATACATTGTTACGGCCCTAAAGTCAATTACTTTTTATATATATTGTACATCGTGAAAAATGAAATAAGCAATTTTCATTAGTGACTACTAATCAAAAATTGCTGTTCATCGTTTCAATTATTGTGATTGCATTGTTGAAAATATGATATTTAAAACATCAGACTTGTGCGAATTTTATAATAAGATATTCAACTGCAGAAGGAATATTAGTCATCGTTCACATGATGTATAAAATCAACTCGTAAAAATATTACCTACATCGGTAAAGATAATGCATTCCATAAGAGCGATAAATGAGCTATAATTGAAACATCAAGAGATGTGAAAAATGACAAAATAATTTCACAAACAGGAGGAATTTTATATTATGAAAATCAGAAGAATTTTAAGCGGAATCGCAGCTGCCGCTCTTATGGCAGCAGTAGTAACAGGATGCGGCCCGGCTGCAAGTACAGACAATTCACAGGCTGGCAGCGATCCAAGCAGCAATGCAGGTAATGACGCTGCTAAGGAAACAACTATCACACTCTGGAGCATTGCTACAGAAAGTGACTCATTCCACACAGCTTATGCTGATGCTATCAAGGACTTTGAATCAGCACATCCTGGTGTAAAGGTTGTTCACGAAACATTTGAAAATGAGTCATACAAGACAAAGATCAAGTCAGCAGTAGCAGCCAACGAACTTCCTGATGTCTTCTACACATGGGCAGGCGGCTTCTCTCAGCCATTCGTTGATTCAGGCAAGGTTCTTGACCTTACAAGCTACTACGGCAACTATAAGGAAGACCTTTCAGAAGCAGCTGTTGCAAACATCACATACGACGGAAAGGTTTACGGTTCAACAATCGTAACTCCAGTATCTGCAATGTGGTACAACCAGAAGATCTTCAAGGAGAATAACCTTGAAGCTCCGGCAACATGGGATGATTTTGTAAATGTATGCACAACACTTAAGGCTGCAGGCGTAACACCTATCGCTACAAGTGCTAAGGACAAGTGGGTTCTTGCAATGCTTCACGATGGTCTTACACTTAAGTCTGTAGGTCCTGAAAAGCTTCAGAAGACACTCCTCAAGCAGGGCGGTTCTTACTCAGATCCTGACTTCCTTCTCTCAGCTCAGAAGATCAAGGAGCTCTCTGACATCGGTGCATTTATAGACGGTGCTGCAGCACTTTCAAACGACGAAGCAAGTGCTGAATTCTATGCAGGCAAGGCAGCTATGTACTTCACAGGAAGCTGGATGGGTGGTTCTATTATGACAGACGCTGCTGATCCAACTGACTTCTCAGTAGCTCCTATCCCTGTTGTAAACGACAAGAATGCTAAGATCACAGACTTCATGGGCGGCGGCGCTGACTCACTCATGGTTTCTGCTTCTACAAAGGATGCTGACCTCTCAGCTGAATTTGCTTTCGAAGTAACAAAGGGCATTTCAAAGTACGCTTACCTCTCAGGTGCTGGTATCCCTGCATGGAAGGTAAACTATGATGATTCTACAGTACCTGAACTTACAAAGAAGGTTGCAGAATACGCTAACGGCGCTACATCATTCACACTCTGGTTCGATACACTTCTTGAATCAGAAGATGCTAACGAATACCTTGCTCTCCTCCAGAAGCTCTACTTAGGTTCAATCACACCTGAAGACTTCCAGAAGGAAATGGCAGCTCAGCTTGAAAAATAATTTAACTTTCCAATTCTTCATTAAAAATAAATTCTAATCTGAATTTTCCTTGAAATCCTTACAATAATATCATAGTACTGACCGGTTTCCCAGCCGGTCAGTGCTATGATAAAGGGTTATTATCTCGTAAAGGCAGGTCTTATATGGAAAGCATAAGAAAAAATAAACTGGCTATAACAGTGTTTATGCTGCCGGCAGTGATCCTGTTTGCTGGAATCATTATAATTCCTATTATAATGTCTTTCATCTACAGCCTTCAGGACTGGAACGGTATCACAGAACCGAAGTTTATCGGTTTTGATAACTACATTGAACTTTTTACAAGTAAATCAGCCGGATTCCCAAAAACAACACTCAACGCTCTTCTTCTTGCAGTTCTGTCAGTTTTCATTCAGCTTCCGCTGTCACTGGCACTGGCTCTTATGATATCCAAGGGTATAAAGGGCGAGCGTTTCTTCATGACAGTCTTCTTTATTCCTGTACTTATGTCAACAGTTGTAATCGGACAGCTCTGGCTCAAGATCTATAATCCGAATTACGGTGTTCTCAATGTACTCCTCGATAAAATAGGACTTCACAGTCTGGCTAAGACAGCATGGCTTGCTGAGCCAAAGACTGTTCTTCTTGCAGCTTTTCTTCCTAACCTCTGGCAGTATGTCGGCTATCATATGCTTCTTATGTATGCAGGTATCAAGAGCGTATCACCTGACGTTATTGAAGCAGCGAAAATTGACGGCGCAAACGAATGGCAGATCAACACAAGGATCATCATTCCGTTACTCAAGCCTGTTATTAAGATCTGCGTTATCTTCGCGGTTACAGGTTCACTTAAAACTTTCGACCTTATTTACGTACTCACAAGAGGCGGCCCGGACCACGCAAGTGAAGTGCCGAGTACCCTCATGGTAAATATGACTTTCGATGAAAGCCGTTACGGTTACGGAAGTGCTATTGCTGTTATGATCATCTTCCTTTGCTTCTTCTTTGCTATACTGATCAAGAAAGGAATAAAAACGGAGGATTACGATGAAAAGTAAAAAAATAAACAAGGTGCCTGTCGGCGCGTATGTAGTCCTTCTTATCTGGACAGTTCTCTGTGTATTTCCGCTTTACTGGATGTTCACATTCTCACTGAAGGAAAACGCTGAAATATTCGGCGAAAATGTACTTGGCCTTCCGAAAAACTGGATGTGGTCCAACTACGCGGATGCAATGCGTTCCGGTACATTAAGTACAGGACTGATGCGCGACAGTACAATACTTCTCGGATTTAAAAACAGTATCATCGTTTCAGTGTTTACTATCGCACTGACTATCGTATGTGCACTCATGGCTTGCTATGCGCTTACAAGAATGGAATGGCGCGGACGTGATACAGCCAACAACATTTTCATGCTTGGTCTTACACTTCCTATCCACGCAGCACTTCTTCCTGTATTCCTTATGCTCAAGTCACTCAGGATGCTTAACTCATATCAGGCACTTATCGTACCTTACGCAGCGTTCTCGCTTGCTATGGCAATAATGATTTTCGGAAGCTTTATGGTTAATATTCCGAAGGAGCTTGAAGAGTCCGCGTGTCTTGACGGATGCGGTACATTCGGTATCTTTTTCAGGATCATTCTTCCGCTTATGAAGCCTGCTATTTCGACAGTAATTATCTTTACTTTCCTTCAGGCATGGAACGAACTCATGTTCGCAAACATCTTCAACAGTGAAAAGCGTTTCAGCACTCTTCCTGTTGCTATCAATACATTCTTCGGTTCATATACAACCAAGTGGGGTCCGATCGGTGCAGCTCTTGTAATTGCAACTTTCCCTACACTGTTTGTATATGCGTTCATCAGCAGAAAGATCCAGGAAAGTCTTATTGCCGGTGCTATCAAGGGATGATTTAAAGCACTTACTTGTCAACTTGCACAATGAATGTTTTTTCTAATTGCATAAAGTGCTGAACTTTGTTATGAACGGTTGACAAATCAGTGACGATGCTATATAATAAAAACATCAGTTAAAGATGTTTCACAAAAACATCCATACTGATATTATCAGAAGGGCAAAGCATCTGAAAAGATGTGACGCAAAGCTATAGGGACTGTGGAATGTCAGCCAGCTGCAATGATAATAAATACTTTAAATTAGTATTTACTACGTATTGCACAGACACTGATAAATGAGAATAACCCACAGTATTCGTACTGTGGGTTTTTTGATTTTACAGGCTGATAAAACGGATTATATGGGAACCGTGAAATGGGGTCTATGGTATAAGAACAGTTTCGTTGGGGGACGGGACAGTTCAATTGATTATTGGGTATTTCGTTGATGAAAAAAGGGGAAGAAGACAAAGTCTTGTTGGGGGACAGGACTTGTCACCGGGACTATTGAGGATCACTTCTGCTGGGGAAAGCGTCGGAATTGTGATAGTGTTGTTGGGGAACAATGTTATTGCGGATTATTGCGAGGCAGACCGGTGGGGTGCAGAAAAAGAAATAGTTACAGGGGAAATGATATAGGCTGATGAGGATTTCTGATCGGCGGGGCGATATGAGATAGTTTTTGTTGGGGAACAATTACTTAAGGATTATTGGAAGGATCGGCCGGGGTATTTAAGGAAAATGGGGATAAAATCACGAGAAAAAATAAGATGCATCATTTTTATGTGATGCATCTTATTTTTTATTTATTTCTTTTTTGGAATGTATATCTGAGTGATCATATCACCGTTTATAAGGCGTACATTGTTCTTTTCCTCAACCTTGATCCAGTTGTCCTTTACAGCGATCACGTTTGCCTTAAAACCGCTGAGTTCACCTTCGACGCA
Source organism: Oscillospiraceae bacterium (assembly GCA_017848205.1). The sequence goes on from JAGDDO010000196.1 coordinate 6,044, forward strand.
GATAATAACTTCTTTTCCGATGCATTCATTGAGCATTTCCAGTGGCATAGTTCTTTTTACCCCTTTCTTTTTCATTCGAATATTCTTTTTGATTATTATTTTTCTTCTTCTGTCTCTGCTGAGGATCACACATAATCCAATGAGAACAGCAAAAAATATATACCAGTGTGACGGAATGGTAAACACCTCCTGAGAAATGAACAGCTTAAAACCTGATAATTCCTTTTCTCAGTTTAACAGTATATCATAAACAGTAGTTAAAGTCAAATTAAAATTGTGAAATTGCTGTATTGCCATATTTGCTCGAAAGTGTTATAATTATAAAAGTATTATGCTTACGGAAACTGCGGTTATATTTAGCCTCTGGTTTCTTTTACACGGTTTGCAGAGAAGAAAAACCTGGATAATACGGAGGAGTTCCCAAATGTTAAAAAAAATATTAGCTTCACTTCTTGCCATCAGCATCTGCTCTGTTTTCACTTCGTGTGACGGTAAGGAAAACAACCAGACAGAAAAGAATGATACGTCTTCGCTTACGGAAAGCAGTGCGTCTGACGGTACTAATGATGAATCAGCTGAAGCAGAGAGCGCTGAGACATCAGTACAGGTATCATATGATTTTGACGGCATTGCCAGTGAAAAAGCAGTTAAAACGCTTACTTCAGACAAATATCATCTTAAATTCAGCACAGATGTTTCAGGTCAGTCAATGAGTCAGGAGATCTACTACTTAAACGGCGGCATTCTTGTCAATGTTGAATTTATGAATACGGTATACACAAACATATACAAGGACAAGACCCAGTATACAATTATCGACGATGTATACTACAAGCTTCCTGTTGAAGATAATGATACAGATTCCGTAGATATGTTCGAAGACTACGGCTATGTAAGCAGCGGCGAAACAGAGCTTGACGGCAAAACTTACAAATACGATGAATTCTATCAGGGTACGACCGGTACTGTTTCAAAGTTTATTATGGACGGCGACAGACTTTATGCTATACAGAATAGTGACAACACGATAATGAAAATTGAAGCTCTTGATGACAGCTTTGATGACGGTGTGGTTTCAGTTCCGGCGGGAGCAAAGGAAGTCAGTCAGGATGAATTCAATACATTATTCCTTCAGAAGGTTGCGGGAGTAACGACCGAATAAAGTGTAATAAATACAGCTTGTTCTGTGCATATCACCTGACAGTAAACGTAAAATACTTTTTCGTTTACTATATATAAAAACTACAGCGCGTCATTGTGTGTATTTTATCACTCTTACAATCTTGATTTTTTAAAGAGTTAATAGGGAAAATTCTATTGACAAACAAATTTTAATGTGCTAAAATACCAATTGTAATAAACAATTAAACCTGTGATGCGAAGATAAAATCATGTCATGCGCCTACAGAGAGCGGGGATGCTGGAAAACCGCGGAAATGCAGTATGGTAAATGGATCGCTGAGGGTGAAGTGAAAAATACTCAGTATTTAGTAGCGGAAACGTAAGCCGGCGTTAACGGCAGAAAATGTGTTGGCATTTTCGTAAGAGGTCTGATCAAATCAGACAATTAAGGTGGCACCGCAGAGTTGATTCTGTCCTTATGTACCGGCAACGGTACGTAAGGATTTTTTTGTGTCCGGGGTCAATTACGATACTGACAGCACTCCACAAAAACTTTTTTATTTTTGAAAGGATGTTTAATCATGGAAAACGTAAGCGAAAAAAGAGTAGTTAAATCAGAAGAAACTACCGGACTCGGACTCAAGGAAATCATTCTTGTTGCAATTCTTCTTGCTGCCGGTGCAGTACTTAAGGCATTTGCTGGTTCTATTATTAACTTCGGCGGTATGAAGCCTAACTTCATCATTGCTATGTACTGCCTTGCAATCATCGTTATCAAGCCTCGTTTCCGCGACGCTGCTATCATTGGTATTCTTGCAGGTGTTACATGTCAGTTTCTCCCTGGTACTCCGGGCATCAACATCATAAGCGAGCTTGTAGGTGCTATTGTAATGTATCTTATGATCAAGCTTCCTGTTAAGTTTGACAAGGTTGATCTCAGACCGACGATCAGTACAGCAGTTGCTACATTCATAAGCGGTATGACTTATCTCGGCCTTCTCTACCTTCTTTACTTTGCAGGCCTTAACAAGGAACAGCCTGTTGCTCTTGCAGTATTCCTCGGAATCATTGCCGGAACAACTCTTATCAATACAATAATCGTTACACTTCTTTATGTACCAGTTAAGCTTGCATTCAAGAAGTAATCAAAGTTTAATAAACTAAGAAATATAACTGATAGTGAATGTCAGAGTAATTCCGGCATTCACTATACTTTTGATATAATAAAATAACAAACGGAAGGGAATAATCAGATGATCGAGTTTAAGAATCTGAAGTTCAAGTATGCGGGAGCAAAGAAACTTGTTCTTGACGATATCAATCTTACAATTGAAGACGGTGACTTTATCGGTGTTATTGGTCCGAGCGGTGCCGGTAAATCAACACTCACATACGCAATCAACGGTACAGTACCTCATCATTTCAAAGGTGATTTTTACGGTGCAGTTGTTGTAAACGGTATGGATACTGTAGAAAACAAACCTGATAAGATAGCATCTGAAGTCGGATGTGTGTTCCAGGATATTGATGCACAGATGACTGCGACTATCGTTGAGGATGAAATTCTTTTCGGACTTGAAAACTTCGGATGCCCGGCAGATGAGATAGAAGAAAGAATCTCTGAAGCACTTTCTGCTCTTCACATCGAAAAGCTCAGAACAAGAAGTATCGGGACACTGAGCGGCGGACAGAAGCAGAAAACTGCCATTGCGGCTATGATCGCGCTCAGACCGAAGATTCTTGTTCTTGATGAACCTACCGGTGAACTTGATCCTCAGAGCAGTCTTGAAATATTCCGGCTTCTGAAAGACCTTAACCGTAAATACGGCATGACGATAATCGTTGTTGAGCAGAAGATCATGCTCCAGTGTGAATTTGCTGACAAGCTTCTTGTGGTTGAGAACGGAAAAGTAGTTCATTACGACAAGGTGAGTGAAGTTCTGAAACACAGTGAAGACCTTGAAAATATGGGCATCAACTGTCCGCGTATCGTAACACTTTCAAGAATGATGCACGAAGACGGAATGTATGACGGAGAATATCCGGCTGATCTTGACAGTGCTGAAAAAATGGTACGAAGCGTACTTTGATCTGAAGGAGGAAGATAACGTGATTGATTTTAAAAACGTATGTTTCAGATATGAAGAAGAAGATACTATCAAGAATCTTAACTTCCATATCGACAAGGGCGACTTTGTAGCTATCCTTGGATCAAACGGCGCCGGCAAGACAACAATGAGCAAGCTCTTCAACGGAATTCTTAAACCAACATCCGGTGATGTAACGATCAACGGTCTCAATACCAAAACTACGCGAACAAGCCTTCTTGCAAAACATATCGGATTTCTCTTCCAGAATCCTGACAGACAGATATGTAAAAATACCATTCGTGATGAGCTCATGTTCAGCATGACCTGTATAAATGCTGATCCTGAATACGCAAAGAAGCATGTTGAAGAAATTCTGAACAGATTCGGATTTGACGGTGATCATGATCCTTTCACACTCAGCCGTGGTGAGCGTCAGAAGATTGCTCTTGCATCTATTATAGTAACTGAGCCTGATGTTCTCATCCTTGACGAGCCTACAACAGGTCTTGACTATGCTGAGTGTATGCAGATACTTAATATAGTATCTGAACTCAATGAAAAAGGTACTACTGTTGTAATGGTAACACACGACATGGAACTTGTACTTGACTTTGCAAAGAAAGTTCTTGTTATGACAGACGGTCACATGATCGCATTTGACGAGATGAGAAAGGTAATGAAGAACAGGGAAGTGCTCACTGAAGCGAGACTTCTTCCTCCACAGATAGCTGATCTTGCAATGCGTCTTGAAGGATTTGACGAAGTGTTCACACATGAAGAAATGTTACAGAAACTCAAAGAAAAGGCGAGGGCAAATAACTGATGAAGGGCTTTCTTGAATATAAAAGCGGTAATTCAATATTTCATAAGATGAATCCGCTGTCAAAACTCATTCTTTCCGTCGTACTGTGTGCGATGTGCTTTGTAAGCAAGAACTTACTTTTTATTCTTGCAATAATCGTTGTAAATATACTGATAGCATATGCGGCTGGTATTCATAAGATGGCTATGTCGATCATTTCCGGCCTTTTCAAGCTTTCACTGATTCTTTTTGTAGTTCAGGTACTGTTTATCAGAAGCGGTGACGTGATCTTTACAATACCGGGTCTTGGTATACCGATAACGAAATACGGCGTGTATTTTTCACTCCTTTTTGTACTCAGACTTCTTGCTACAGCACTTCCGCTCGCTATCATGCTTTCAGTTACCCAGATGAGCGACCTTGCTAATGTTATGGTATCAAAGCTTAAGATACCATATAAATATGCATTTGCGATCATTACTGTTATCCGTTTCATTCCGGTTTTTGCTTCTGAAATGACCGGCATAATGGAAGCGCAGACTGCACGAGGCGTTGAGTTCGATACAAAGAACATTTTCAAAAAGATAGGACTTATCATTCCTCTCTGTGTTCCGCTTCTTATATCCTCTGTAAAGAGAGTAGACTCCAGTGCTATGGCAGCTGAACTCAGAGGATTCAACCGCAGAACTGCAAAGAGCGGTTACAAGAAATATCCGTTTACAAAGTACGACAGCTTTGCATTACTTATCTGTGCAGTGGTTATCGTTTCAGGCATCTTAATATAAAACAAAGAACAGTGAAAGTCAGATTTAACAAAGATTTTCACTGTTTTTTATTAAAAAACGCTTGACAAACCCTAGATTTATATGGTAAAATAATAAAGCCGCATGTATACAGGTCTGCAAGTTGTTCCGTTTAAACGAAACACACCTTGTACAGCGAGTTTTTTGGAAAGGAAGTAAACCAAAATGTACGCAATTATCGAAACTGGTGGTAAGCAGTATCAAGTAAAAGAGGGCGATGTAGTATTCATCGAAAAGCTCGCAGTTGAAGCTGATGAAAAGGTAAGCTTTGATAAGGTTGTTGCTGTGAACACAGACAAGGGTCTTACAGTTGGAGCTCCATACGTAAGCGGTGCTACAGTATCTGCTACAGTTGTTAAGAACGGCAAGGGCAAGAAGATCAACATTCTTACTTACAAGCCAAAGAAGGGTTCTTCAATGAGAAGACAGGGCCACAGACAGCCTTACACTCAGGTTAAGATCGAAGCAATCAAGGCTTAATCACGAATGATAACTGCTGTTTTTTATAAAAAGGGCAGTGATTTTTCGGGTTTCAGAGTCAGCGGACACGCAGGCTACGACGATCATGGATTTGATATTGTCTGTGCCAGTGTCTCATCAGCAGTTGAACTTACAGCCGATCTTATAACAGACAGTTTTAAGTTTAAAGCTGAGACGGAAGTTGCAGATAATGCAGTTACTCTGAAGATTGCGGAAATCAGTGAGGAAAATCAGAAAACGGCTTCAAAGATCATCGAAGGTCTTAAAGTTCATCTTGATTTTCTCGGCAAATCTTTTGAAAGAACGATTAAAACTAAAATTTCGGAGGTGTAAGATATGTTAAATCTTAGTATGCAGTTTTTTGCTCATAAGAAGGGTTCAGGTTCTACAAAGAACGGCCGTGATTCTGAGTCAAAGAGATTAGGTGTTAAAAGAGCAGACGGTCAGTTCGTTAAGGCTGGCAACATCATCGTACGTCAGCGTGGTACACACATCCATCCAGGTAATGGTGTAGGTATCGGTTCTGATGATACAATCTTCGCTATGGTTGAAGGAAGAGTTAAGTTCGAAAGACTCGGCCGTGACCGTAAGAAAGTATCAGTTTACGCTGCACAGTAATAAAACGCTTTTTATTTACAGTAAAAATCCCGAGCATATGCTTTGCTTGGGATTTTATTGTATAATGAGATTTACTTTGGGAAACACTGACGTATCCGTATTTACGGAGGACAGTAAAATGCAGTTTTTCATTTTCCATACTGTTTATATGTCCTGTTTCCATAGTCATGTGCGGTCAGGCACACATGGAAGGTGATTTAAAATGTTCGTTGACAAGGCGAAGATCAGAGTCAAGGCCGGAGACGGCGGAGACGGTGCGGTATCATTTCATCGTGAAAAATATGTCGCTGCCGGTGGTCCGGACGGAGGAAACGGCGGCAAGGGCGGAGACGTTATCTTTGTTATAGATGACAACTTCTCGACCCTTATAGACTTTAAATATAAAAAGAAATACATTGCCGAGCGCGGAGAAAACGGAGGCGCAAAGCACTGTACCGGTAAAAACGGACAGGACCTTATCATCAAGGTCCCGCGCGGTACCCTTGTAAGGGACTTTAATACCGGAAGAATAATAGCTGACCTTTCAAGGAAGGACAGACAGGTCATTGCCAGAGGCGGCAACGGCGGAAAAGGCAACTCTGCCTTCAAGTCGCCGACAAGACAGATACCTAAGTTTGCAAAGCCGGGTTATCCGGGTGAGGAGTTTGAACTTTCACTCGAACTTAAGCTTCTTGCTGACGTAGGACTTGTTGGTTTCCCGAATGTCGGAAAATCAACTCTTATTTCTGTTGTAAGCCAGGCAAAGCCTAAAATAGCAAACTATCACTTTACTACTCTTGTACCGGTTCTCGGCGTGGTAAAGGTCGAAGCGGAAAAATCTTTTGTAATGGCAGATATTCCTGGTCTTATTGAGGGCGCAAGCGACGGTATAGGACTCGGACATGAGTTCTTAAGACACGTTGAACGCTGCCGCCTTATACTTCATGTACTTGATGTATCCGGTTCCGAGGGAAGAGATCCTGCTGAAGATTTTGACATAATCAACGCTGAACTTGAAAAATTCAGTCCTGATCTTGCAAAGTGTCCGCAGATAGTTGCTGCCAACAAATCAGATATGGCCACCCCTGAACAGATCGATACACTGAAAAAGTACATCGAGGACAAGGGTTACGCCTTTTTTGAGATATCTGCTGCCACAACACAGGGAACAGCAGAGCTTATCAAATACATTTCAGGAGAACTCGACAAGCTTCCTCCTATCAAGGAATACGAGCCGGAAGAGATCCCTGAAGAAGAACTCATGCAGATCGAGGACGACCGTAAGAAGATCACAGTCACAAAGGAAGAGGATATTTATTTTGTCGAGGCAAACTGGCTTGAACCTATCCTCAGAACAGTTAATCTTGACGACTATTCATCACTTCAGTATCTTCAGAGAGTACTTCAGACAAGCGGCGTCTTTAACAAGCTTGAGGAAATGGGTATTGAAGAAGGCGACACAGTCGATATTTTCGGACTTGAGTTCGAGTACGTTAAGTAGGGGTGAAGCTTACGGATAAAAGTTTATCAGCAAGGGAAGCAATGCAGTATTCTCCTCTTACACTTGCTTTTTTAGGAGATTCTGTTTACGAACAGCTTGTCCGTGAGCATATTGTTCTTAAGGCAAATACTGCTGTATCGAAGCTTCACGCTGCATCAACAAAAAAAGTATGTGCAGTTTTTCAGTCGAAGGCCTATGACGTTATTCTTCCGTATCTTGATGAGGACGAGGTATCCATACTCAAGCGCGGCAGAAATGCAACAGGCGTTTCCGCACCGAAAAGCGCCAATATAATAGATTACAGAAGGGCAACTGCAGTAGAGTGCCTTTTTGGATTTCTGCATCTTACAGGCAGAAGAGAACGTATTGAAGAATTAATGAAAATCATATTATCTGAAACGAAGGAGGATGACTGAAATGTCAGGACATTCAAAATGGAGTACAATCAAGAGAAAGAAGGAAGCTACTGATCAGGCCAGAGCTAAGATCTTCACAAAGATCGGCCGTGAAATGACAGTATGCGTTAAGGAAGGCGGCCCTGATCCGACAACCAACGCAAAGCTTCGTGACCTTATTGCCAAGGCTAAGGCTAATAACGTACCAAGTGACAACATCGACAGACTTATCAAGAAGGCAAGCGGCGGCGAAGACAAGAGCGATTACATCTCGATCGTATATGAAGGATACGGCCCGAACGGTATCGCCGTTATCGTTGAAACACTTACAGACAACAAGAACAGAACAGCCGGTGACGTTCGTCACTACTTCGACAAGTTCGGCGGCAACCTCGGAACAAGCGGATGCGTATCATTCATGTTTACAAGCAGAGGTATCGTAGTTGTTGAAAACAACGGTTACGATGAAGACAAGCTCATGGAAGACTGCGTTGAATCAGGTGCAGATGACTACAGCATCGAAGACGATACAGTTGAATTCATTTCAGCAGCTGCTGATCTTCACGCAGTAAGAGACGCTCTTACAGAAAAGGGATACACTATTCTCTCAGCAGAAACAGCACAGATCCCTGACAACTACGTAACACTTACAGATGAAGAGTCCATAAAGAAGATGAATCTTCTTCTTGAACACCTCGAAGACAACGACGATGTTCAGAACGTATGGCATAACTGGGAAAACCCTGACGCTGCCGAAGAAGAATGATCATGTCAGGATTTGTTTGTCCTGTTTGCGGCGGTGCTCTTGAAAACAGCGACAAGTCTCTTGTCTGTGAAAAGAACCACTGCTTTGATCTTTCAAAAAGCGGATACGTAAATCTGCTCATGTCACAGAAATCCGGAAATCACGGCGATGACAAACTCATGGTTCATGCCCGCCGCGATTTTCTTGATAAAGGCTATTACAGCGCTCTCCGCGACAAGATAAGCGAGACCGTTATAAAGTTTTCAAATAACGGTTCCGTTATACTTGATGCCGGATGCGGTGAATGCTACTACACTTCCGATTTTTACGAAAAACTTCAGAGTGCCGGTATCAGTGCCGCGGTGCTTGCCGTGGATATATCGAAAAATGCGCTTGCCTGTGCCAAAAGCAGAGCAAAGGGGATCGAAAAAGCTGTTGCAAGTATTTTTCATCTTCCTCTGGCTGAAGCTTCCTGTGATATCATAGTAAATGTTTTTGCACCGTTCTGCGGTGAGGAATTTTCCAGAGTCTTAAAAAAAGGCGGTATCTATATTCAGATCATTCCGCTTGAAAATCATCTCTGGGAACTGAAGGAAGCTGTTTACGATAATCCGTATAAAAATGAAGTAAAAGAATATGCTATAGAAGGATTCGAACTTGCAAGATGCAGTGAACTCCACCGGAAAATAAATCTCGGATCATGTGAAGATATAAAAAATCTTTTTATGATGACTCCGTATTACTATAAAACGTCGGAAAAGGATTTTAAAAAGCTTGATCAGATCGATTCAATGAAGGTGAGTACGGAGTTTGCGGTGCTTGCATTCAGAAAATTATAAGGAATTCAGTTTTTCATTTCAAAGGAAATACTGCCAAAGTCAGTGTTTTCCAGAAAGATGAAAGGGGTACAGATATGACAGAGGAACAGATCGAGTTAAAATCAGAGGAATATGTTTCGGTAAGATACATGCAGTATTCACTCTACGAGAAATATGCAAAAAAGTTTGGCCTCGGTTACAAGAGCCTTTTCGTACTTCGCATGCTTTATACTCTGCCTGAAGGATGCACGCAGAATGATATATGCCGTTCTTCAGTAATAACCAAACAGACGGTAAGTGCAATTATGAAATCCTATCTCAGCAAAGGATATATCTCCATGGAGGAGATCACTTCCGACAGAAGAAACAAACTTGTGAAGCTTACCGAAGAAGGCAGAAAGTATGCGGATCAAATTATTCCGACGATAATCGATGCGGAACACCAGAGCATGGCTATGCTTGGTGAGGAAAAAATAAATGAGATGATCGGTCTGTGTACCAGGTATGCCGAAAATCTTAAAACTCTTATCAAATAATATCTTTTCTGATATATTGTATCATAACACCGGTGACAAGCCTTTGCTGGCTGCTCCGGTGTTATTTGGTTTTGTACAATGTGTATAAGTTAAAAACGGGGATTTGTAATATTCTACAAATCTCCCGGAAACTCAAATATTTAAGCTTTCCCGTTCGTCTTATATATGAAAGCTTTCAAACGGAGTGTAATCCCATATGGTGAATAATGAGAATTTAAAACATCTTATTTTCCGGATACAGGAAAATGACAGGCAGGCACTGTCAGAACTGTATTCGGAAATGAAAACAAGCGTCTATTCACTCGCGCTTGTATATACGAAATCTGATTTCGATGCTGAAGATATAATGCAGAACACTTTCCTTAGGGTCTGGTCGGCGGCTCCTTCTTTTTCGGGGAAAAATGCGAAGTCATGGATCATGATGATAGCCCGTAATATGTCGCTCGACTGGATAAGAAGCAGTAAAAAAAGGACCGATCTCGATGAGAATATTCCTTCGGAAGACTGCTTTGAAAAAATAACGGCAAGCGAAACTGTAAAAGCATTGTTTAAGCATCTGAAAGAAGAGGAACGTGAGATAGTTCTTATGTATTCACAGGGGTTTACTCATGCAGAAATTGCAGAGATCACCGGACGTCCGAGGCCAACAGTTATCTGGAAATACAATAACGCGTTAAAAAAATTAAAAAAGATTTCCGGAGGTGATAACGTTGACTGAAAAAGACATACTGAAAGATATAAGGGAAAGCTTTGAAGCTTCAGGGGATCACCTGTCAGATGATTTTCTGAAAAAAGCAGATCTTAAAAGAAATGAAACGGACATCGTTACATTATCCGGAAGGAAAAAACGTTTTCCGGTATTAGCAGCATTGGCGTCAGCAGCTGCAGTATTTTCTCTGCTCGTTGCATTCCATTTTTATGATCTGGGCAGAAAATATGATCATGAGCTTATGCTTCCTGAAATATCTTCAGAGAACAATGAGCGACATGACTTCACCGGAAATGACGGGTATACTAATACTTTGACAGAACCGCATACAGCAGCTTACAGCAGTGCCGAATACGAGACAACAGAAATGTCTGCCGGAATATCTTCAGGCGGAATGATCACAAACGAAGCTAATACCGGATCAGTTTCGTCTTCTGATAACAGACCTGCAGAAACGAGCAGAAAACAGATAACCGAAAGTACACGAAATCAGAATGTTACGGCTTCTGTTCCGCATACAGATCCGTATACAGTAACTCTTACTGAAGCAAAGTATACAGACATTGAAACTCAGACCTACACAGTACCGGTTACAGTAAATGCATCGACAGAACCGTGGTGGAACATCGGTACATATCCGTGTACAACTGAAGCGACAACGAAAGCAGAACCGGCAACAGAACCATGGTGGAACATCGGCACTTATCCGGTTACAACTGAAGCAACAACGAGATCCAGACCAGTAACAGAACCAATCGGCACCTATCCGTGCACTGAGAATGCGGAGCCTGTAACAATTGCGCTGACAGGAAACGCCGGAACATATCCGTATTCGACAGACGAAACAGAAGAACCGTTTACGGAATTACCAGTGGAAACAACCAGCGGTGAACGGCATTTCTGGGTATCATCGAAATCAGAGTGGGATGAAAATGAAGATCCGCTGATACTTGAGGATGACAGGTTTTACTATACTGTCGAATATCCGGGAAAATACATTGTAGAATTTTCAGACGGATATTCATGTACGGTGGAATATGCTGTTATCAACGGCCTTGCAACGCCAAAAGAACTGTTCAGAGCAGGCCTTCCGTACTATAAAATCACATGGAAAGATTAAGAAAACACTGATAAACGAGAAAGGATGAAGTTAAATGAAAAATAACAGAAAAACAGCAGCATTTGTTACTGCACTTGCAATGATAATAACAGCAGCGAATATTAACGGCGGCAGAACTATAGAAGCAAAGGACGAAATAATATACGGAGATCTTAATTCAGA